>CACZTH010000057.1 GCA_902784035.1 uncultured Eubacteriales bacterium | reverse complement strand
CCGGAAGCGGCAGGCGGTCCTCCCCCTCCGTGGTAAGATCCTGAACGTGGAGAAGGCCCGGCAGGACCGGATGCTGAATTCCGAAGAGATTAAGAACATGATCACGGCCTTCGGCTGCGGGATCGGCACCGAGTTCAACATCGACAAGCTCCGTTACCATAAGATCATCATCATGACCGATGCGGATGTGGATGGCGCCCACATCAGGACCCTGCTCCTGACCTTCTTCTACCGCTATATGACGCCCCTGATCGAGAACGGGTATGTATACGCGGCTCAGCCGCCCCTCTTCCGGGTGAAAAAGGGAAAGGACACATATTATACCTACTCCGATAAGGAACAGAACAAGCTCCTGTACGACCTGGAGGATAAGCCGGGGAAGGTGGAGATCCAGCGGTATAAGGGTCTGGGCGAGATGGACTTCAATCAGCTCTGGGAAACTACCATGGACTACAACCACAGGACCCTGGTCCAGATCACGGTGGAGGACGCCACCGCGGCGGATGAGATCTTCACGACCCTGATGGGCGATAAGGTTCCTCCCCGCCGGGAGTTCATCCGGGAGAACGCCAAGTACGCCAATCTGGATATTTAGGAAGCGGAAGGACCCTTCGGGGAACGGGGGCCGGGTATCTTTTGTCCCTGCCCCGGAGCTTCCAGAAGATAGATGATCGGAGGATCGATGAGTACATTATTGGAAGACAGCCGGCTGATCCGTCATGAGATTCATGATGAGATGAAGAACTCGTACATCGATTACGCCATGAGCGTCATCGTCGGGCGGGCTCTGCCGGATGTGCGTGACGGCATGAAACCGGTCCACAGGAGGATCCTGTACGGTATGTCTCAGCTGGGCGTCACGCCGGATAAACCCTATAAGAAATCGGCCAGGATCGTCGGTGAGGTCATGGGTAAGTATCATCCCCACGGCGACTCCTCTATCTACGACGCCATGGTCCGGATGGCCCAGGACTTCTCCATGCGGTATCCCCTGGTGGACGGCCACGGCAACTTCGGCTCCATCGACGGCGACTCCGCCGCCGCCCAGCGGTACACGGAAGCCAGGATGAGTCCCTTCTCCCTGCAGATGCTGCGGGACATCGAGAAGGACACCGTGGACTTCATGCCTAATTTCGATGGCGAGGAGAAAGAGCCGGTGGTCCTGCCCAGCCGCTTTCCCAATCTGCTGGTGAATGGGGCGAATGGTATCGCGGTCGGCATGGCCACTTCGATCCCTCCCCATAACCTGGGTGAGGTCATCGACGCCGTGGTCTATATGATCGACCATGAGGACAACCAGGTCGACGACCTTATTAAGATCGTGAAGGGGCCGGATTTCCCCACCGGCGCGAAGATCCTGGGGAAGGCCGGCATCCGGGAAGCCTACCGGACCGGCATCGGGAAGATTAAGGTCCGGGCCTGCTGCACCATCGAGGAGACCAGCCGGGGCCGGTCGCAGATCATCGTGACGGAGATCCCTTTTCAGGTGAATAAGGCCCGGCTGATCGAGAAGATCGCCGAGCTGGTGAAGGATAAGAGCATCGAAGGCATCTCTGAGATCCGGGACGAGTCCAGCCGGGAGGGCATGCGGATCGTCATAGAGCTGAAGAGGGACGCCAACCCCCAGATCACCCTAAACAAGCTGTATAAGCACACCCAGCTTCAGCAGAATTTCAGCGCCATCATGATCGCTCTGGTGGATGGTCAGCCGAAGACTTTAAACCTGAAGGAGATCCTGGACGAGTATCTGAAGTTCCAGAAGGAGGTCATCACCCGGAGGACCCAGTTCGACCTGAAGAAGGCCGAAGCCCGGGCCCATATCCTGGAAGGTCTCCGGATCGCCCTGGACAACATCGATGAGATCATCCGGATCATCCGGTCCGCCTATAACGACGCGAAGGAACGTCTGATGGAGAGGTTCGGACTCTCTGAGATCCAGGCTCAGGCGATTCTGGACATGCGGCTTGCCAGACTGCAGGGACTGGAAAGAGAGAAGATCGAAAACGAATATAAGGAGCTCATGGAGAGGATCGCCTACTATAAGGCCATCCTGGCAGACGAGCATATGCTCATGGGCGTCATTAAGGACGAGCTTCTGGAGATTAAGGGAAAATGGGGAGATAAACGCCGTACCAAGATCGTTCGGGATGAGGGCGAGCTGGAAGAAGAGGACCTGGTCGCCGAGGAACAGGTGGCCATCACCCTGACCCACCTGGGCTATATCAAGCGGGTTCCGGCCGATACCTTTAAGGCTCAGCATCGGGGAGGAAAGGGAATCACAGGTCTCACCACCCGGGCGAATGACTTCGTGAAGGACCTGATCATGACCTCCACCCATGACTACCTGATGTTCATCACCAATCTGGGGCGGGCCTATAAGCTGAAGGCCTTCGAGATCCCCGAGGCCTCCCGCACAGCCCGGGGGACTCCCGCCGTCAATTTCGTTCCCCTGTCGCAGCGGGAGCGGATCACCACGGTCATTCCTGTACGGGACTTCTCTGAGGAGAAATACCTGATCGCGGTGACGAAGAAGGGAACCATTAAGAAGACCGCTCTTTCTGAGTACGATACGAAGAGGCAGAACGGTCTGATCGCCATCAACCTGAAGGATGATGACGAGCTGATCGATATGAAGGAGTCCGATGGGAATTCCCAGATCCTGATCGTGACGAAGAAGGGAAAGTGCATCAGCTTCCGCGAGACCGATGTCCGGCCCATGGGACGGGTGGCCGGCGGCGTCCGGGCCATCAGTCTGGAAGAGGGTGACGAGGTCGTTTCCATGTGCATGTGCGATCCCGACCAGATGCTTCTGGTAGTGACGGAGAAGGGATTCGGCAAGCGGACCCCCATGAAGAGCTATAAAGTCCAGACCAGAGGCGGAAAAGGCGTCATGACATATTCCAAGTCCCAGTTCGATACCACTGGCTACCTGATCGGCGCTCTGACCGTCCGCGAGGACGATGAAATTCTGCTGATCAATTCCGACGGGATCATCATTCGGATTAAGGCCAGCGATGTCTCGGTCCTCCATCGGCCCACGAAAGGCGTCCGGATCATGAAGGTCGAGGACGAAGCCCAGATCGTAGCCATGGCGAAGGTCATCCGGGAGGACGAAGTGGAGAAAGAGAACGCGCCGGGTCCCGACGGTGAACAGCTGACCCTGCGGTCCTGAAATCGGTCTTTTCAGATGACGGAATAAGGGTATAAGGAACATACGGGCGGCGCTCCGTCCGTATGTATTCATATACAGGGGGAAAATAACGTCATGGATAATCTGAAATTCATCATCCCGGGGAAACCTGAATACCTGACCATGGTCAGGCTGGCGGTTGGTTCCATCGCCTCCGCGGCGGGCTTCGATCTGGACGCGGTGGAGGACGTGAAAACCGCTGTGTCGGAAGCCTGTAAGAACGTGTCCTGCCACGGCTTCGAGGGATTTTCCGACCAGTACGAGATCGTTTGCGGCGTAGAGAAGGGCCGGCTGGAGATCACGGTGAAGGATGACTGCTCCGAGCATTCCCTGAAGAAGCTCTCCATGCCCTGCCGGAATTGTCCGCAGGAGGGAGATCTGGGCGTCTTCGTCATCGAGTCGCTGGTCAATGATGTGAGATTCACCAGGGCTGATGACGGCCGGAAGATGATCACCATGGTAAAATACGAGTAGGACGCCGAAGGCGGGAGAAGACGGATGACCACAGAATGACGGCCGTTTCCTCCTCTTCGCGGCATGGCGCGCCGGCTGCAGGACCCAGGAAGCTGAGATATATTCATGTCTGAGGATCTTCAGAAGTTCATAGAATATAAGAAAAATCCGACGAAAGAGGCCAGGAATGAGTTGGTCGAGAGCCATCTCTACATGGTCGATATTTTAATACGGAAATATCTGGGGAAAGGCGTGGAGTACGACGATCTGTATCAGGTGGGCGCTCTGGCTCTGGTTCAGGCCGTGGAACGGTTCGATCCATCCCGGGGCTTCGAGTTCAGTTCCTTCGCCACCCCCACCATCCTGGGAGAGATTAAGAAGTATTTCCGCGACAAGCAGTGGAGCCTGAAGGTCCCCCGCCGGCTGAAGGAGATCGCTTCGAAGGTCCAGGCCGCCCGGGACGAGCTCTATCTGGAGAAGTTCCGCAAGCCCACCGTGGAGGAAATCGCGGAGCGGACCGGGATCCCGGAAGAGCAGATCATCGAGGCCATGGAGGGTTCCCAGGCCTATGGGACCTTCTCCCTGGATAAGACCTTCGAGGACGCCGGAGAAGACGGCGAGTCCGCCTTCCTGGAGAAGTACACCGGTTTCGACGAGCGGGGCTACGATCAGGTGGAAACCTCCGAGATCATCGATAAGGTCATGGACAGGATGTCCGATAAGGACCGGTATATCTTCCGGGAGAGATTTCTGTTCAACCGGTCCCAGGCGGACATCGCGAAGACCCTGGGGGTCTCTCAGATGACGATTTCCCGGGCAGAGCGGAATATCATCAAGCAGTTCCAGGAAGAAGCCAAACGAGCGTAATGGATATGAGCGGGCCCCGCGCCACTGGCGCGGGACTCTGTTTTTCTGTATTATTACCGGAACCGGAGCCGGAATGTCATGGAAAACCTGTTTTTCAGTCTGAAATGTGTCCTTCCCCTGTTCGTTCTGATCAGCGTCGGCTATCTCCTTCGCCGGAGGGGTCTGATCAGCGGTGATTTCGTTTCTGTTGGCTCCAACATCGTGTTTAAGCTCGCCCTGCCGGTACAGCTTTTTCTGCAGATGGCCGGCTCCGCCCTCTCGACGTCCTTCAATCCCTCGTTGATCCTCTTCGCCCTGGTATCGAATTTCCTTCTGGTCGCCATCCTCTGGGTGACGGTCCCCCGCCTGGTCCCCGGCCGCGCCAGCCAGGGCGCCGTCATCCAGGGCCTGTTTCGGGGAAACTTCGCCCTCCTGGGGGTGCCGCTCGCGATCAACATCTTCGGTCAGGAGGGCGCCGCCCCCGCTTCGATGCTCCTGGCCATCGTCATTCCCTTCTATAACGTCATGGCGGTGGTGGTCCTGACGATTTTCTCGGAGGATAACGAAAGCGAGAAGAAGATCCCCCTGAAGAAGATCTTCCTCCGGATCGCGAAGAACCCGCTGATCATCGGGATCCTTCTGGGCGCCCTCTGGCAGCTGGGCGGCCTGCCCCTTCCGGAGGCCTTTGTAAAGTGCCTGACCCCGATCGCCCAGCTGACGACCCCCCTGGCCCTGATCTGCCTGGGCGGCCAGTTTTCTTTCCAGGTGGCCCGGAACAACCTGCGGATCTCCCTGCCTGTGACTATCCTCAAGCTGGCAGGCATCCCGGCTGTCATGCTGAGCGTCGCCGTCTGGCTGGGCTTTCGGGGAACTGAGCTGGGCGCGGTCTTCGTCCTCTACAGCGCGCCGACCGCGGTGTCCAGCTATGTCATGGCGAAAAACATGGGGTCGGATGACGATCTGGCTGCCCAGATCCTGGTCTTCACCACCATCTTCTCCTCAGTCTCCCTCCTTCTGATCCTGACGGTCCTGAAGGGACTGGGGCTGGTGTAAAGGGAGAAAAGATAGGATAAGGAACCAGAAAAATATATGAAAAAAGAAAAGCCATTCGGGCGAAATCGTGATTTGACGATCACGAAGTCGTTCGAATGGCTTTCGGCGTAATATGATTTTCGGTATGGTTATTTCGTGTATCCCAGGGAACGGGAGATTTTCGACGAGGTAGCCCGAAGGTTTTCGAGAATGAACTGTTTTCTTTCTTCTGTCATCGTGTCTGTCTGGGTTGATACACTGATTGCGGCTACGATTTTCTGCGTATAATCGCGCAGGGGCATCGCGAAACAAATCAAACCTTTGCAAAATTCCTCGTTATCGATGGCGTATCCCCTCTGCCTGGTGATCTGGAGCTCGATGAGCAGATCCTTCAGGTTCGTGATCGTATTCTCCGTGAAAGCTGTCATTTCCGTACTGTTACCCAGTATCTCCTGAATTTGACTTGCGTCCAATTCACTGATCAGGATTTTTCCCAGGCCAGTCGCGTGGACTGATTCATATTCGCCGGGATTTCGGTTCATCCGGGTCCCGGCATTTTCGATCTTAGAGATAATGACAGTCGATCCATGTGTCAGCACACCGAGATTTACGATCGCGTTGGTCTTATTACTCAGATCGAGAAGATAGTTTTGGTCAATGTTCAGAAGCTGATTCTGAAGAGGAACGACTTCTCCAACCTTATAAATCCCCCATCCGAGCCGATATCGGTTGGTATCGGGATCCTTTTCAACCCAATCGTAGAAGGAGAGTGTGTCGAGCAGTCGGTGGATCGTGCTCTTTCCGAAGCCAAGAGATTGGTTTATTTCACTGATAGAAGCGCCTCGATTGCCATTGATCTTCATTAGATAATGGATGACTTCGATGGCTTTAATTACAGTATGGACGGGATATTTCGGTTCGTCAGCCATGGAATTTTCCTCTCAAAAATAGAAAATGTAAACGTTGCATTTTATCAATATTATACCTCGAAAAGCAGTATGTGAAACGACTGCATCAATATTTAAAAAAATATAGCGTCGAATTATAGAAGCAGAGGACAGAAAAGTGGTCAACCGTTCCATATAATAGAAACTATAATGATATTAGGGAAAAGAAAAAAATGAGGAGATGAAATAGAGGTCATTATATAGTGGAAACGGGAGAAAATACGGTTACTTTAGAGGATAAAGTCGAGAATCAGAAAATAAAGTTTAATATGAAAATGCTAAGGATGTTCATAGTTTATTAGAAAACTTGTCTAATATAATAAACAACGTTCTGTTTATTGAAATATCGTTCTGAAAATGATAAGATAACAGTGCTTGATGATTACACAACGTACAGACCACGTGGAAATCCTATTGTTAACTCAGAAAGGTCGGACGAATGAACAAGGTAGTCATTGATTTCGAACGCTGCAAGGAATGCGGGTACTGCATTCACTTCTGCCCTAAAGGAGTATTGACGAAGGGGACAGAAATTAATAAACACAGCTATTATCCCCCGGTCGTAGGAGAAGGCTGCATTGCCTGCGGCACCTGCGCCCGAGTATGTCCGGACGCGGCGATTTCGGTATTTAAGGAGGAGGCGTAATTATGGGTGAGCGAGTATTCATGCAGGGCAATGAGGCCATGGCGGAATCAGCGATCCGCGCGGGCTGCAAGCTGTTCTTCGGGTATCCAATCACGCCTTCCAGCGAGGTTCCGGAATACTATGCGAAAGTCATGAGAGAGCGGCCCGAGGAAAACATCATGTTCATCCAGGGCGAGACGGAAACGTCCGTGTTTAATATGATCGCGGGCGCGGTCGCCGCGGGCCATCGAGCGATGACGGCGACTTCCGGCCCGGGGTTCTCGCTGGGACAGGAAGCCATGTCCTATATGTCCGCGGCGAGCCTTCCCGCCGTGATCGTGGAAGTCATGCGGCCGGGTCCTGCCGATGGTGAGATCCTGGCGGCCCAGGGCGATTATTTCCAGGCCACCAGAGGAGGCGGCCACGGCGATTACAACAACCTGGTCCTCGCTCCCTATTCCGTACAGGAGCTCTGTGAACTGATGCAGGAGAGCTTCGACCTGGCGGAGAAATATCATAACCCTGTCGTTCTTCTCAGTGACGCCATGCTGGCCAAGCTGCGGGAATCTGTCGAGCTCCCGGGTTATGTAGAGAATGAGCCGAAGCCGGAAGAGAAGTGGCGGACGCTGACTGGCGCGGACGGCAGGGACCCGCATATCATCACGACCTGCGGCCGCGGCGCCATCCAGTGGGAGCGGTTCAACCTGGATCTTCAGGAGAAGTTCAGAAAGATCGCGGAGAATGAAGTCCGATATGAAACATACAATCTGGAGGACGCGGACATCGTGCTCGTCGCGTTTGGATGCTTCTCCCGGGTCTGCATCAGCGCCATGAAGATGGCCCGGGAAGAAGGCATGAAGGTCGGTATGATCCGTCCTATCTCCCTTTGGCCTTTCCCGGAAGAAGCTTTCCGCGGCCTGGACGGAAAGAAGTTCCTGGTCTGCGAGCTGAACGCGGGACAGATGGTCCAGGATGTCAAGCTTTCTGTGGATAATAAGAACGACGTCACATTCTATGGCCGTCTGGGCGGCCAGGTGCCTACCCCGAAGGAAATCTTGGGCGAGATCAGGAAGTTGAGGTGAGAGCAGTGAAAACGATTTATCAGAGACCAGTGGTTTTTACCGATGAGATCACAACCTATTGCGGCGGCTGCGGCCATGGCATCATCAATAAGATCATCGCGGAACTGATCGACGAGATGGAGCTCCGGGACAAAGGTGTCATTTGCTGGCCGATCGGCTGCTCCTGCCTTTCCGATCTGTACTATAAGATGGATCAGATCATGTGTCTCCACGGCCGGGCGCCGGCGGTCGCGACCGGCATGAAACGGGCTAATCCCAAGGAATTCGTTCTGGTTTACCAGGGTGACGGAGATATGGTGTCAGAAGGCATGGCGGAAATCATGCACGCGGCGATCAGAAGTGAGAAATTCTCCATCATTTTCGTAAACAACGCGATCTACGGAATGACCGGAGGCCAGATGGCGCCGACCACCCTGCTTGGACAGCATGCTTCCACGGCTCCTTACGGCAGAAGGATCGATTCTTCTGGTTATCCGGTCCAGATGGCGGAACTCATGGCCACGATGCCCGGGGTCATCTACAGTGAGAGGGTTGCTGTCAACTCTCCTCAGCGGATCCTGCAGGCGAAGAAGGCCATCAAGAAGGCTTTCCAGCTCCAGCTGGAAGGCAAGGGTCTGTCCTTCGTGGAGGTCCTCTCGATGTGCCCCACCGGCTGGAGCACAGCGCCTGTGAAGGCCCTGGACTGGGTTGATCAGAAAATGATCCCGATCTACCCCCTGGGTGTGAAGAAGGATGTTTCCGAGGGTGAAACGGTACAGAATGAAGAACAGGAACTGGAGGTGAGAAGTTTATGAAACTGGAACTGCTGTTTTCGGGGATCGGCGGCCAGGGCGTCATGCGTCTGGGAGAGATTCTCTGTGACGCCGCGATTAAAGCGGGATATTTAGTTACATTCTCTCCTTTCTATGGACAGGAGAAGCGGGGCGGCCGCACCATGTGCAACATCGTGATTTCTGATGAGATGGAGAGCCCCATTATTTCTGAAGCGCAGGTCATGCTGATCTTCGACGAACGCTCACTGACAGAGTATGAACACCTGCTGGATCCGGCAGGAACACTGATCCTGAACAGCTCCATGATCGAGAAGGAGCCCACAGCGCCCTGCGCCCAGATCGATAAGGTCCCCTTCTACGATCTGGCGCAGAAGATTGGGAATACGAAGACCGCGAATATGATCGCCTTAGGGTATGTTCTGAAGTATCTTCCCGCGATTGATTATGGCGTGGTGGAAGAAGAAGTGAAGAAGACGTTCGCCGCGAAGGCGAAGCTGATCCCTTTGAATGTGGAAGCGCTCCACACAGGGTATACCTATCGGGCCTGACGCAGAGACATCATCCTGAGCTATGTGCCACAGATGCCGAGTACCGAAAATGTGACGAATTACCTGACCGGGAAAGAAGGGCGGATCGATTTCGTCATTAAACCGGAATAACCATGGGGAATGTTGGAAGTCTCAGAAGTAATGCAGGTTGCATAGCTGGACGCCAAAGTTCCCCTTGAACCAGCCGCGATACACCGGGAATCCCACATAAAATAATAAATGGCCGGCAGCGCATGCGATCTCCCATGGAGTTGCCGGCCATCGTTATCAATAAGGAGTTAGATATCAGCGTCTCCCTTACAGCCGGGTTACCAGCTGGTCCAGGGGCTTGCGGATGGTGTGCTTCTCCAGGGGGGCGCCGCCTTCCGCCGCCGCGTGGCCCAGGTCCAGGAGCATGAGGACCGTTTCGTCCTCGGGCAGGCCGAAGACCTTCGAGACCTCGGCAGGGTTAAAATTATTGACCCAGACGCTCTCCAGGCCCGCGTCGGTTGCCGCCAGCATCATGTGGGTGGCCACGATCGCCGCGTCCTCCAGGCCGGCGTTCAGCTGGCCGCCGGGATAAACAAAGGATTTCGCCGCGTTTCCGGTCACGATCAGGACGGCAGGGGCGCCGTAGCGGCAGGGCGTCACCTGATCGACCTTCGCGAGCGCTTCGGGGGATTCCGCCACGTAGACATGGTGCTCCTGCTCGTCCTTCGCGGTCGGGGCCAGACGGCCCGCCTCCAGGACCGCGTCCAGCTGTGCCGGATCGATGGGGGCGCCGTCATATTTCTTGCAGGCATAACGCTTCTTCACGACTTCCATAAATTCCATGATACCCTTTCTTTCTGCCGGCGGGCCGGCCTTATTTCCAGTAAGGAATGTCACTAAGGGAATCATGCCCTGAAAGCGGATCGAATAAACAGGCGGAATGTTTTTCCGACAGATGGATATGGTATAATCCCATCGAAAGGAGTCGGAAATGAACGAAAAAACGACGAATAGGATCGAAAATCAGCAGAAACCGCCAGGAAATCGCCAGGAAGCGCCGGCGGACGCTCCCCGCAGGGCCATGCGGCGGAAGGACCGGGCGCTCACGGAAGAAGAGGCGGTCCAGGTCCTGGAGAAGGCCGAGTACGGCGTCTTGGCTTTGGTCGATCCTGAGGGGCGGCCATATGGGGTGCCCATGAGCTTCGCTTATGTGGACGGGTCGGTCTGGATGCACGGGACAGCGGCGGAAAGCCTGAAGAAGGCGTGTCTGGCGGCTGATCCCCAGGCATGTTTCACGGCGGTGGCGGACACGGAGGTCTTGCCGGAGAAGTTCAGCACCCGGTATTGGTCGGCCATCGTGTACGGGCGTGCACAGGTTGTGGATAATGATGAGGATAAACGAAAGGGGCTCCTTGCTCTGCTGGAGAAATATTCTCCAGATTTCCACAAATCGGGCATGGAATATATGGATAAAGCTATCAACCAGGTGGATGTGATCCGTTTGCGGGCGGATCAGATCACCGGCAAGGCGAGGAAGAAATGAACAGCGGGCCCGCTGTTCAGCAGTTGCCCGCGTAGACTTGGCGCGCTGTAACTCTCAGCAGTTGCCCTCGTAGGCCCGGTGCGCTTTAACTTTCAGCAGTTGCCCGCGTAGACCCAGCGCAGCTGTTCCTTTGCCACCCTCACCAGGCGATGAATCGTCCGGACGGGGGTGGCTTTCTTATCCAGCATGGCGTGTCGTGGGAAAAAGCGGCTGATATGAAGAGGGATATCCGCGCCGCCGGGCAGGCCGGCGATCCAGCCCGCGATGTCCCGCATCTCTTCGTCGCTGTCATTCTCGCCGGGGATGATTAAGGTGGTCAGCTCCAGATGGCACTGGCCGGCGGCCATTTCCTCCGCGGCCGCCCGGATCCAGTCCTTCACCATGGCCAGGTCTCCCTTCAGGAGGTCCTGGTAGAAGGCCGGCTGAAAGCTCTTCAGGTCCACGTTCATGGCGTCGATATAGGGCGCGAGTTCGTCGAAAACCGTCCTGGAAGCCATACCGTTCGAGACCAGTACGGTGAGAAGCCCCGCCTCGTGGGCCAGCCGGGCGGTGTCCCGCACATATTCCCAGCCGACCAGAGGCTCGTTATAGGTGAAGGCGATGCCGATATTTCCCTGAGCCTTTTCGCGCAGGGCCATGGCGACCAATCTGTCAGGAGGGACTAAGGCGGTCTGGACGTCGTTCGGCCCGGCGTAGGAGATGCTGTCGTTCTGACAGAAGGGACAGGCAAGACTGCAGCCGTAGCTGCCAACGGACAGGATCCGGCTGCCGGGGTGGAAGCGGGCCAGGGGTTTTTTCTCGATGGGATCGAGCGCCAGGGCGGTGAGCCGGCCGTAATTGTCACAGGTCATCTGTCCCCCCGTCATCCGGCGGGCGCGGCAAAAGCCCAGCTCCCCCTCGGCCGGCCGGCAGTTTCGGAAGCAGACCGGGCAGGGCTCGCCGGCGCGGCCGACGGAATCCGGTGTTCCCTGGCTGGTTTCAGGCGGCCTACACATGACGGACCACCTGGAAGCGCTGCAGCTTCACGCCCCTCTCCCATTTACTGATGTTGGCCTTCTCTCTGGCGATGGCGATCTGCTGATCTGGGGTGTCGACTCCGGCCAGGTCCGGGAGCAGGAGGCCCCGGCGGCCGCCCTTCGTGACGATGACGCCGTATTTTGACGGATCCAGGTCGTTTTTCGACGAGATAGGTTCAGGTTCCCCCAGAACGTCGACGCTGTATTCCAGTCGGTCCAGCTCCCGGACCTTCACCGGGCTGAAGCGGGGGTCCCGGGTGGCGGCGGAGACGGCGTTCTCGCAGATTTCTTCGGCCAGGCTGGCCCGCGTGGGGCCGATGGTGCCGATGCAGCCCCGGAGCCGCCCTGACTCATGAAGGGAGACAAAGGCGCCTGCCCGGCGTCCTGTCAGCCCCGCCCTTTCCTCCTCCGTCAGGTCTTCCGGCAGGTCGCCGGGCATCTCCAGCCGCTCACCCCGGCGCACGTAAGCCTCCAGCGCCTTACGCGCCAGACGGACATAGCCGTCTTCCGACGCTTTTCGCTGAGCGAGGGCGGCTGCTTCTTTCGTTTCTTCCTGATCCAGGAAGTTTCGGGCGGGATCAGGGCCGAGGGGCTGGAAGAGGCAGACCCCGTAGCCTACCCCGAAGATGTCCTCGTGGCTCAGGGCCGCGGCTTTCACGGCGGTCCGATCCAGGGCGCCGGCCATGATCACGAAGGACCGGTGGCCGCATTCCGCCGCCTGCTCGCACAGACTCGGGTCGAAGTCGAAAAGCGTCCCGAAATCGCCCTCCCCCATGGTTTTCATAATTTTTTCGTCGTATTTCGGACCTGCTGGGTCGAAACCATAGGGGCCGTCCTCCCGGAGCTTATGGGAGAGGTCGCCGGAGGCGATCAGGAAGACACGGCGGTCCAGCCGGTCTGAGGCCTCCCGGATCAGCTGGCCAAGCCGGTAGTGGTCAGTGAGAGGGAGACCGGACAAGCCGATCCGGAGGAACTGGAAGGGAAGACCCGGGCAGGCTTCCTGCAGGAAGAGGAGGGGGACCACAGTGCCGTGGTCCAGGCTTTTCGCCCGCTCTCCCAGCGTGCCGGCGGGAAAGTCGGCCTGCTCGGCCAGGTCGCAAAGCTCCTTCCGAAGCCCTGCGTCGTAGCGAATTTCCACCCGGGCGCCGGGCGCGCGGAACTGGGACAGGTCGCCCGCGGCCTTCGGGCCGGAGGAGATGTTGAAGTAGTCCGCGTACATGGTATGGTGGGGCGAGGTGATGACGATGGTGTCGGGATGGAGGGAAGAGGCGAATCTCATCGCTTCCTGGTAGGCTTCCGTCGTTTTTCGAATTTTTCTTTCTTCCCCCTTCCCCACGGCGGGGATGATGATGGGAGGATGAGGGACCATAACTGCGCCGATGATGGGCATGAGGACCTCCTTTCAGATGGGCGGCAAGTGGGATGCGGTCCCGCGGGCTGGCCGGCCGGTGGAATAAGCGGATGGCTGGGGTCGGCTGGCTGCAGGCCTGCCGGCCGGCTGCCTGGCGGATCGTGCGCCGGGCAGCCTTTGTCTCTCCTTATCTTACGCCGAGGGAGGGTCCGATGCAATGCGGGCCCCGGCGGGATGTGATAGAATGGGCGTAATCGGGAGGGCAGAGGATTTTCTCCTCAGGTACAATTCAGTCAGAGAAAGTAAGGGAGGAAAACTTGGAGCACATCGTGATACGCGCGGCGTCGCTGGATGACGCGGCGCGCCTGTCGGAGATCTATGCGTATTATGTCAGAGAAACCGCTGTAACGTTCGAGTATACAGCGCCAACGGAGGAGGAGTTTCGGGAACGGGTCCGGAATACGATGAAACGGTATCCATACCTCGTGGCCGAGGCGGATGGGAAGATCGAGGGATACACCTGCGCCGGTCCGTTTTACGGCAGGGCGGCGTATGACTGGTCCTGCGAGACGACCGTCTATCTGGACCCCGGCGCGCGGAAGCGGGGAATTGGAAGGATGCTGTACGAAGCGCTGGAGCAGAAGCTTCGGGACATGGGGATCCGGAACGAATACGCCTGTATCGCTCTGCCGATCGGGGATGATCCGTATGTGACGAAAAACAGCGCGGATTTCCACACGCATATGGGATTTCATACAGCGGGGATCTTCCGCTCCTGCGGGTATAAATTCGGGCGGTGGTACGATATGGTCTGGATGGAGAAAATGATCGGGCCGCATGACGCGGAGCCGGCGCCGGTGTTTAAGGATCAGGCGTGAGGGACCTGCCCCGCTGGGGGAATATCTGAAGAACTGGCCAGGGCGCGCCGTCTCGCGGCGGCATAGAAGATGAAGCAGCCGGCGGCGCCGACGATCAGATAGAGGCCGGCGATCCGGAGGGCGGTATCGGCGAAAAACCCCTCCGGCAGGATGTTGATCAGGTCATCGGTGACAGGATCGAGGAGCCAGAGGTCATTGTCGAAGAGCGTCTCGTGAAAGAGAATGAAGATGCGGTCGAAGATCTGTCCGCTGCCAGGGGCAAGGAGGCTGGCCAGGAAGCCGATCACCAGGACGAGGGCGAGGCAGATCAGGGCGGTGATGAGGCCTGCCCGCTGAGGGGCGGACAGCGCTGGGGCGGCGCCTGATTTCCCGCCGGCCCATGACTTCTCTCTGGCCCGGGGCCGTCCGCCTGCCCAGTGCTTCGCGCTTATCCTGGGCTTTCCGCTGATCCAGGAACTCCCGCCTGCCCGGGATCGTCCGCCTGCCCAGAGGAGGGCCGCCAGGATCAGGGCCAGGACCAGGGCGGTCCGGCGGATTCGGAGGCCCGCCAGGAAGAGGCCGCGAACGTCTGCCATGTGGGCCTTTTCCTTCGCGTTGAAGAAATCCTGCTTCTTGCCGTCCATGGTGATATAGACGGAAAGATCGGCGCGCCGGCCCCGCAGATAGGCCATCATTTCGCTGGAAACGGTGAGGAGCTGATCCATGT
>CACZTH010000056.1 GCA_902784035.1 uncultured Eubacteriales bacterium | reverse complement strand
GACCAGGTCCACCACCTTCTGATCGATGATCTTCTGGGTCTCGGGGGAACAGGTCAGCTGGCTGTCGCCGCCCAGGTACTGGTTGGTCTGCGCTTCCAGGGCCACCATATCGAAGTCGTCGCTCATGCCGAAACGGGTGATCATGGCCCGGGCCAGCTTGGTGGCCTGCTCGATGTCGTTCGAAGCGCCGGTGGTGACAGAGCCGAAGGTGACCTCCTCCGCGGCGCGGCCTCCGGTAAAGGTGACGATCTTAGCCAGGAGCTCCTCCTTCGACAGGAGGTTCTTCTCGCCTTCGTCCACCTGCATGGTATAGCCCAGGGCGCCGGAGGTCCGGGGGATGATGGTGATCTTCTGGACCGGGGCGGAGTGGCTCTGTCTGGCCGCCACCAGGGCGTGACCGATTTCATGGTAGGACACGATCAGCTTCTCCTTATCGGAGAGGATGGCGTTCTTCCGCTGGTAGCCGGCGATGACCACTTCGATGCTCTCTTCCAGGTCCGCCTCTGTGACCACCCGGCGGTGATTGCGGACAGCCCGGAGGGCAGCCTCGTTCACGATGTTGGCCAGCTCCGCGCCGGAGGCCCCGGAGGCCATGCGGGCGATCGTGTTGAAGTTCACATCGTTGGACAGCTTGACCTTCTTGGCGTGGACCCGGAGGATGGCCTCCCGGCCCTTCAGGTCCGGCAGCTCCACAGGCACCCGGCGGTCGAACCGGCCCGGACGGAGCAGAGCGGGATCCAGGGACTCAGGACGGTTGGTGGCCGCCAGGATGATGACGCCGTTATTGGCCTCGAAGCCGTCCATCTCAGTCAGAAGCTGGTTCAGGGTCTGCTCCCGCTCATCGTTCGTGACGGGGCCGGTGTCCCGCTTCTTGCCGATGGCATCGATCTCATCGATGAAGACGATGCAGGGGGCCTTCTCCTTCGCCTGGCGGAAGAGATCCCGGACCTTCGACGCGCCCATGCCCACGAACATCTCCACGAACTCCGAACCGGAGATGGAGAAGAAGGGGACATTCGACTCGCCGGCCACGGCCTTCGCCAGCATGGTCTTCCCGGTGCCCGGAGGGCCGACTAAGAGCACGCCCTTCGGCATGGATGCGCCGACCTCCGTATAGCGCTGAGGGTTATGGAGGTAGGTGACGATCTCCTCCAGGTTTTCCTTCGCCTCGTCCTCACCTGCCACGTCAGCGAACCGGATGCCCTCGGTGGACTGGACGTAGAGCTTGGCGTTGCTCTTCCCCATGCCGAACATCATGGAGCCTGGGCCGCCGCCCTCCTTGTCCATCATCCGTTTCTGCAGCCGGTTGCCCAGCCAGACGAAAATCAGGATGGGCAGAACCCAGGACAGGATATTGGCGACAACCGCAGTGGTGCCGCTGTTGGCCCGGATATCACTGGTGAAACTGGCGCCGGACTTATAAAGCCGGTCGGTCAGGCCATCATCGTTGATGACGCCGGTCTTATAGACCTGCTGGCTGGTGGACCCGGTGATCCGGTTCCGGGTAGTGCCTTCAGACCCCTTCAGGGTGAACAGGATCTGGTTGGACTGGATCTGGACGGTGTCGATCTTCTTCGCCTCCGTCCACTTCATGAACTGGCTGTAATTCACTTCCTTCGCGGTCTGCCCCATCACGCCAGGCATGAGGGCAGCGTTGAAGAGCATGATGAGGAGCAGGATGATGATGTAGTAGAGGATCATCGACCTCCTCGGATTCTTCACTTCTTTCATATGCTTGAACCTCTTTCTGAACTGCCGTAAACCGCCGGCAAAACTTATTTACACATTGTATCACAATCCGAAACAATTAAGGAATGACCAACGGTCGGATTCACGGAAGCTTCAACCTCCCCCTCCCAATCAACACAAGCCGCCCACCGGACCATCATGTTAAGCTCAGTCTTCCACCCCCTGATTCTTAACAAAATCCGCCTGGCAGGCGGTCTTCAGCGCTCTTCCCTTCCCGGAAGCCGCGCCCGCCCGGTCCGGACGCGGCAGATGACGGGTGCGGCAGGTGCCGGCTTCGCCAGCCATATCCCCCACCCGGCGAAAAACGCCGAAAAAAACAGAAGCCAGCTCCCGCGCGGAAAAAGACCGCGGGCGAGCTGGCTTCTGTGCCATGTTGATTTTTATCAGCTTGTTTACACGCATGAACGTAACCTGCGTCAAGGGACCCTCCCAGGGGACCTTTCGCAGCCCTATGAGTGGATGTAGCCGCTTGGGCTGCTGCCTCCTATATTGGCAAGGATAATCAACAGAACCAGGCCGATAACGAAGCCGATGATTGTCCATTTCCCAATGCTCCTGGCCCGGACAGGACTGCTCTTCCGCATGACCAGGAACAGGATCAGACCTATGACCGGAAACAGGAAGCCCAGGATATTCAATCCGACGCTGGGCCGGTCCTGAGCGGTGTTCCAGCCAGCGTCCCCCGCGTAATTTCCGAACGTCTGGCCGCCATAATTCGGGGCCGAGCCATTCGGCGCGCTGTAATTCTGACCGGTCTGACTGTTCGGGTCATACTGATAGTCTGGCTGGCCGCCCGGAGCCGGCTGGCCCTGCTGACCAGCCTGACCGAAGCTGTAGCCGCCCGGGGCCGGCTGGCTCTGCTGGCTGGCCTGACCGAAGCTGTAGCCGCCAGGAGCCGGCTGGCCCTGCTGACCAGCCTGACCGAAGCTGTAGCCGCCCGGAGCCTGCTGGCCCTGCTGGCCGGCCTGGCCGAAGCTGTAGCCGCCCGGAGCCGGCTGGCCCTGCTGGCTGGCCTGACCGAAGCTGTAGCCGTCCGGAGCCGGCTGGTTTTCTACGCCCGGCACGGGCGAGGCCGGGGCGCTTGTCTCATTCTGGGGTTCTTCCGGCGCAGTGAAAGCCGCATCTGCCGGGGCCTCAGCCGCAGGGGCCTCATATGGCTGGGGCTCAGATTCCTGAGGTTCACACGCCAGAGGCTCAGATTCTAAAGGTTCAGACGCCGGAGAATCAGATGTCATGTGATCAGACACCGGTAGATCAGCTTCCAGAGGTTCACACGCCAGAGGCTCAGATGCCAGGCTCTCCTCCTCGACGGGCTGTACGGGCTCCGCCGCCTCCGCGCCGGTCTGGAACAGGTCATCCTGAGGAGGCACCGGGGCCGTCCGACCCGCAGGCGCCGCTACCCTGACACCGCAGAAGGGACAGAAGTTCACACCTTCCGGGAGCTCCTTTCCGCAATTCGTGCAAAACATATCGTTTCTCCTTCCAATAAGCCGTATCTCGTTTCTGATATTTTACCATATCCATCCATTGCGGGAAATTGGCATTTTCGTGTGAACAGAACGACTATTGAAAAGTCTTTGTTAAGCCTTCGTAAACCCGTCTACTTCTTCGTATAGCCCAGCGCCTCATTCTCATAGTCGCCACGGGCCTTTTTCTTCTCGACCCACTCGTCCCAGACCCCGTTGGGATCGTCGATCCCCGCCTGGGCAGGGTCGAACATGGGATCCAGTCCCTGCTTCCGCTGTTTCTCGTAATCCTTCAGAATCCGGAAGGCTACCGGGGAGAGCAGGACGATGGCTAGGAGATTGGACCAGGCCATGAGGCCGGCGCCGGTGTCACCCATGGACCAGACCACCTGGCCGTTGACGACGCCGCCAAGCAGGATGCCGGCCAGCAGGAGCGGGCGGCCGATCCAGGCGGTCCATTTCTTTTTCCCGAAAAGGTATCGGAGGCTGACATCAGCCTGATAGCCGTAGGCGATCAGGGTAGAGAAAACGAATGTACTGATGATCAGCGCCATGGCGCCGCCGGCCCAATGGCCCATGGACGCCCGCATGGCCTCAGTCATATACAGGATGCCATATTCCACCCCGTGGAGGCCCTCCCGGAGGAAGCCCTTCTCGCCTGCGCCGGCCACATTATAGGTGCCCGCCAGGAGGATAGAAAAGGCGGTGATGCTGCAGACCAGGATAGTGTCGACATAGACGGACAGGCTCTGGACCAGGCCCTGCTTGGCCGGATGGGCGCAGTCAGCGGCGGAGGAGACCACCGGGCCCATGCCGTCACCGGCGTCATTGGAGTAAAGACCTCGTTTAACGCCCCATTTAATCATGGTTCCGAAGATGGCGCCGTACATGGAGTGAGGGTCAAAGGCGGTCTGGAACATGAGCGCGATCACACCGGGCAGTTTGCTGATGTTCATGGCCATGATAATGAGGCCGATGACCAGATAGACAGCGCACATGACCGGGGCGATCAGCTCGGCCGCCCTCCCGATCCGGGTAACACCGCCGACCACCACCACAGCGACCAGGATGGCCATAATTAAGGTGAAGACCTTCTCCGAGGGGCCGAAGGCGTCAGCCAGAGCGACGACGGCGGTCTTGGTCTGGAGAGCAGACATCATGAAGACCGGCCCGATCAGGGTCGACAAAGCGAAAATCACGCCGAGAGGCCGGCTGTGAAGGCCCCGCTCCATGTAATAGGCGGGGCCGCCGCAGATCTCGTTGTCATAGCGGTCCTTATAGGCGGAGCCCAGAAGCGACTCGATCAGGGAGGTGGCCGCCCCGATCAGCGCGGTGATCCACATCCAGACCACGGCCCCGGGCCCGCCGAAATAGATGGCGGTCGCCACGCCGGCGATGTTGCCGGTGCCGACCCTGCAGCCCACGGTGGCGGCGAAGGCCTGGTAGGGCGTCAACTTCAGCTCCGCAGAGCTCTCATCCTTCTCGAACATGTGCCGGAACATCTGCCTGAACAGACGGAACTGGGCGCCCCGGGTCGCGATGGTGAAGTAGATGCCTACCCCTACCAGAACGACGACCAGAGCATTACTCCAGATCACATTATTGATCGAATTGATAACCTTCGAAAATACTTCCATTTGCCTTTCCTCAGTTCTTTCTCGGTCTGGCAGTTCCCCTCCATCATCCCGACATGAACCGAAACCGCCGCCAGATTTATGCTTTCGACCAATTCTACCATAGATTTATGTGCGCACGCCATCAGATTTCGAAATGATCGGAATCTTTCCGCCAATATTTCATGCCCTCGAACAAATTTCATCCGGATGGCGGTCTCTCTCCCCCTCTCCCACGCCCCAGGGCCATACAAAAAAAGGGGACTGCGAAAGCAGTCCCCACCCGGCCGTCTGGCCAGGGATCTTTTTCCCTGACGGCGGTATCCGCCGACGGGATTTTCAGATCGTTATTACTCGATGATCTCGGTCACAACGCCGGAACCGACCGTACGGCCGCCCTCACGGATAGCGAAACGCAGCCCTTCCTCGATGGCGATCGGGGTGATCAGCGTCACTTCCATCACCACGTTGTCACCAGGCATGCACATCTCCGTGCCCTCCGGCAGCTTCAGGTCGCCCGTCACGTCCGTCGTTCTGAAATAGAACTGCGGTCTGTAACCATTGAAGAACGGCGTATGACGGCCGCCCTCTTCCTTCTTCAGAACGTAGACCTGGCCCTTGAAATGGGTGTGCGGATGAATCGTCCCGGGAGCCGCCAGTACCTGGCCTCTCTCGATCTCGTTCCGCTGCACGCCTCTCAGCAGTGCTCCGATGTTGTCGCCGGTCTCCGCCTCGTCCAGGGTCTTTCTGAACATCTCGAGCCCCGTCACGACCACCTGTCTCTTCTCGTCGGTCAGTCCGACGATCTCGACGGTGTCGCCAACCTTCAGCTCGCCTCTCTCGACTCTGCCCGTCGCCACGGTGCCGCGGCCGGTGATGGAGAACACGTCCTCCACAGGCATGATGAACGGCTTGTCGTTATCTCTCTTCGGCTCAGGAATGTAGGTGTCCACCGCTTCCATCAGCTCCACGATGGCGTCGCCCCACTCGCTCGCGGGATCCTCCAGCGCCTTCAGCGCGGAACCTCTGATGATCGGCGTGTCATCGCCCGGGAACTCATACTCGTCCAGAAGCTCTCTCACTTCCATCTCGACCAGGTCCAGCAGCTCCTCGTCGTCCACCATGTCGCACTTGTTCAGGAACACGATGATGTAGGGAACGCCGACCTGACGGGCCAGCAGGATGTGCTCTCTGGTCTGGGGCATCGGTCCATCGGTGGCCGCCACAACCAGGATCGCGCCGTCCATCTGCGCGGCGCCGGTGATCATGTTCTTAACATAGTCAGCATGTCCCGGGCAGTCAACGTGAGCGTAATGTCTGTTCGGCGTCTCGTACTCGACGTGAGCGGAAGAAATGGTGATTCCTCTGGCCTTCTCTTCCGGCGCCTTATCGATCTGATCGAAGGCGACGTCCGCGCCCAGGCCGTAACGCTGGTGCAGGACAGACGTGATCGCAGCCGTCAGCGTCGTCTTACCATGGTCGACGTGACCGATGGTGCCGATGTTGATATGCGGCTTGGTCCTTTCATATTTCTGCTTCGCCATATCTACACTACTCCTTCTTCTGTACTGCATAACAGACGGTCAAAAACGAAATTGGAGCTGTTGAGCAGATTCGAACTGCCGAACCTCTTCCTTACCAAGGAAGTGCTCTACCTACTGAGCTACAACAGCCTGTCGCAATACTGATACTTTACACTACCTTTCAGACTTTGTCAATCTGAATCATCGGCCTTTCTGAAAATCCTTCGAAAAGGGACACGCTTCGCGCGGCCCGGTCACGGCCCTCTGAACCGCATCCTCCGGAAACGCAGTCCCCCAGCCCGCGCCATCGATGGAAATAAGCCCTGGCCCGCTGCCGGGCCAAGGCTTATTACCTTCTCAGGAAAACCGCCTCCGCCGTGTCATCCGCCGACAGAGCGCCGGGTTCGTCGTCGAAAAGCGTCCGCGGGTCATTTCTCGATGGCCGCGCCCGTATCTCTCTGCCGCCTCATTTCATACATCAGGACCGACGCGCAGCTGGACGCGTTCAGGGAATTGATCTTTCCCTTCATAGGAAGGGAAACTGTCAGGTCGCATTTCTCCTTCACCAGCCGGCTGACGCCTTTCCCTTCCGCGCCGATCACGATGGCGCAGGGGCCTGTGAAGTCCGCATCGGTATATGCCTCACCATCCATATCCGCGGCGAAGATCCAGAGGCCGCTCTCTTTCAGACTATCCAGGAGACGGGGCAGGTTCGGCACCCGAACGCAGGGCATGTACTCAATCGCGCCGGCGGAGGCCTTCGCCACCCGGTCGGTCAGGCCCGCGGCTCGCCGCTTAGGGATGATTACCCCATGAGCTCCCGCGCATTCCGCGGTCCTCAGGACAGCGCCAAGATTCCCGGGGTCCTCGATTCCATCCAGGACGACGAAGAAAGGCGGCTCGCCCCTGTCCTCAGCCAGACGGAAGCAGTCCTCCAGTTCCGCGTACTCATGAGCGCTGACGAAGGCGCAGACACCCTGGTGGGAGGCGCCGTCAGCGATACGGTCCAGGGCCTTCCGCTCTACGACTTCGACGACGACACCCTCGTCCTTCGCCATGGCGGCGATCTTCCGGGCGGACCCGGTGGCGCCGTCCTGGACCAGGACCTTCTCCATGGGCCGGCCGCTCTTCAAAGCCTCCATGACCGGGTTTCGGCCTATGATCAGGTCTTCCCGTGGCTCTCTCGCCTCGAGATCCACGACGTCCTGTCTCTTAGGCCGCCGCTGGAAAGGGCTGGCCTGCCTGCCGGCGCTTTCCGGTCCGTCCTGCCAGCCTTCGAACCTCCGCTGACGGACTTCACCGAAACTCCGCCGGCTGTCATCCCTCCGACTGAACCGCCGATCCTCTCCGTCGCCGAACCTGCGGTTTTCCCGGCGGCCGTCTCTGCCGCCGAAGCGGCGCTCTTCCTGCCGGCCGTCTCTTCCGCTGAAACGGCGCTCTTCCCGCCGGCCGTCCCTGCCGCCGAAGCGGCGCTCTTCTTGCCAGCCGTCTCTCCCGCCGAAGCGGCGCTCATCCCGCCGGCCGTCTCTCCCGCCGAAACGGCGCTCATCCCGCCGGCCGTCTCTCCCGCTGAAGCGGCGCTCTTCCTGCCGGCCGTCCCTGCCGCTGAAGCGGCGCTCTTCCCGCCGGCCGTCTCTCCCGCTGAAGCGTCGGTCCTCCCGCCGGCCGTCCCCGCTGTGGCTGCTCGAAAAACCCGTCTTATGACCATCCCGGCGGTCCGACCGATCCTGGGGGCCCCTGCTCCCCGCCCGCGACCGCGCGCCGCGGCTGCCTTTGTTAAAGCTGTCTTCCCCGCGGCCGTCCCTGCTGAAGCGGCGGGGCTTCCTCTCCGATCTTCTGTTATCGCTCATATCTCGTGAAACGGTAGCGGATGCCGTTTTCCTCCTCTTCTCCGCTCTCCCAGGCCAGGTGGAAGCCTTCCTTCTCCAGATCCGGCAGGTAGGCGTCCGCTTCGAACGTCCCGTCCACCCGGGTCACATAGCAGGTATTCACCTGGGGCAGCAGCGCCCGATAAACCTGGGCCCCGCCGATCACGAAGACCTGGTCGGGGTCGTATTTCGTCAGCTCCTCCCGGAGCTCTTCCTCTGAATGGACCAGCACGGTCCCTGGGGCTTCATAGGCCTGGTTCCGGGTCAGTACGATGTTCACCCGGTTCGGCAGGGGACGGCGCCCGGGGAAACTCTCCAGGGTCGCTCTCCCCATGACCACCACATGGCCCGTAGTGGTCTCCCGGAAAAAGCGCATGTCTCCGGCCAGGTGCCATGGCAGGCCGCCGGACCGCCCGATTGCCCAGTTCCGATCCGCCGCGACGATCAATTTCATGTTTTTTCCTCCTCAGATGGCTACAGGAATATTTTTCACCTGGGGCCCCGCCTGGTAGTCTTCGATGATCACGTCATCGGGGGTGAAGTCGTAGAAGTTCTTCACCTCCGGGTTCAGGCGGAATTTCGGCGCCGGATACTGGGGGCGCTGGATCAGCTCTTTCACGATGTCCACATGCCGGTCGTAAATATGAGCGTCCGCGATGACCTGGACCAGCTCGCCGGGCCTGAGACCGGATACCTGGGCGAACATGCAGACCAGGACAGCGTACTGAACCACGTTCCAGTTATTGGCGGTCAGGATGTCCTGGGACCTCTGATTGAGGACGGCGTTCAGCCGGTCCCCGGTCACATTGAAGGTCATGCTGTAGGCGCAGGGCTCCAGGCCCATCTCCGACAGGTCCTGGAAATTATACATGCTGGTCAGGATCCGGCGGGAGTAGGGCTCATTCTTCAGGCACCAGAGCACATGATCAACCTGATCGCTCACGCCTTCCTTAAACTGGTACTTCTGGCGGAGCTGGTAGCCGTAGGCTTTGCCGATGGATCCGGTCTCATCCGCCCAGCTGTCCCAGATGTGGGATTTCAGGTCGTGGACATTATTCGACTTCTTCTGCCAGATCCAGAGAAGCTCGTCGACGCAGCTTCGGATGGGGGTCGGCCGAAGAGTCAGGGCGGGAAATTCTCGCGACAGGTCATAGCGGCCCACCACACAGAACTGTTTGATGGTATAGGCGGGCGTCCCATCCGCCCAATGGGGGCGGACCTTCTGCCCTTCTGTGGAAAATCCGTGATCCAGGATGTCCTGACACATGGTGACAAACTGCTGGTCAGCTTGGCTCATTTCTTTTCTCCGTTCTTCTCGATGGCTGGGCGGGCTGCGGGGGCTGAGGAGACTGAAGGGGCTGCGGGGGCCGGCGACGCAGGCAGGACCGGCACGACCACGGTCCCCGCCGCCGGAGCGCCGGGCAGCCGTCGGAAGCCCCGCTCCTCCATGGTGCCTAAGGTCTCGATGACCTCCTCCATGACCAGCTGGAGCCGTTCCGCGCGGCCGGACAGGTACAGGGCCCCCACCAGCGCCTCCAGCGCGGTGGCCAGCCGGTAGGCGGCGGGACTGGACCCCCGGGGGCGGGAGGTGGCGGTCCGGTTCCTGGCCCGCTTCGCCAGGGCCATCTCATCCGTGGTCAGAAAATCCCCCTTCATCAGCGCCTTCATGGCCCTGGCCTGACTGTCCGCCTTCACATATTCGATGGCCTCCCGGTTCAGCCGGTCCGTCTTCACATGCACATAGCCCAGAACGTAAGTCCGGACCGTCAGCTCATAAACCGCGTCGCCGGTGTAAGCGAGGGCGGTGGTGTCAGCCTGGCGCCAGAAAGCCGGGGCGGCGGCCCGTTCTTCGGGAGAGGCGGCTGCGCCCAGGTCAGCTTCCTCTGACGGCTTCCGCGGGGCAGGGTGGACCGTGCAGACATCCCCTGCTCCGCCGCCCACCGGAGCAGGAGCGGACGCCGCCTTCCCGGCTCCCTCTCTCAGCCGGTCCTCCTCACACATTGTGGATGATCTGGACTCCCTGGGGGGTATCCTTCAGGGTGATTCCCTTCGCGGCCAGCTGATCACGAATTTCATCCGCCCGGGCGTAATTCTTCGCCTTCCGTGCGGCCTGACGCTCCTCCACCAGACGGATCACCTCCGGATCTTCCGCCTGTTCTTCTTCCTGATCCTGGAGGAGACCCAGGACGTCCGCCAGTTCCTGCAGCCGGTCCAGGGCCGCCTGGGCGAAGGCCTTCGTCGCTCCGCCGGCGACCTGCTGGTTGACAGAGGAGACCAGCTCGAAGACGGCGGACACGCCGTCCGCGGTGTTCAGGTCATCGTCCATGGCGTCGCAGAAAGCCTGCCGGTACTGGGCCAGGCCGGCCAGGGCTTCCTGCTCCGCCCCGGTCATCTCCCCGTCCGTCCCGTTCTGAATCAGGTGACGCAGGTTGTCCCGGCAGTTCCGGAGCCGGTCCAGACCGGCCTTCGACTGCGCCATCAGCTCCGGGCTGAAGTCGATGGGGCTCCGGTACTGACCGGAGAGGAGGAAAAATCGGATAACTTCTCCATCGAACTGCCTGCGGATGTCCCTGACCTTCAGGAAATTGCCCTTCGACTTGGACATCTTCTCCTTATTCATGGTGATGTAGGCGTTATGCATCCAGTAGTGGGCGAAGGGAACCCCGTTGCAGCACTCGGACTGGGCGATCTCGTTCTCGTGATGGGGGAACTCCAGATCCTGGCCTCCGGCATGGATGTCGATGGTGGGGCCCAGGTGTTTTTTCGCCATCGTGGAGCACTCGATGTGCCAGCCTGGCCGGCCCTTTCCCCAGGGAGAATCCCAGGCGATCTCGCTGTCCTCCTTCTGGGCTTTCCAAAGGGCGAAATCCAGGGGATCCTCCTTCACCTCCCCGATGGCGATCCGGGCGCCGGATTCCAGGTCATCGATGTTCTGACCGGACAGCTTGCCGTAGCCATCGAACTTCCGGGTGGAGAAATAGACGTCTCCGTCCGCCTCATAAGCATAGCCTTTGTCGATCAGGGTCTGGACGAAATCGATGATTTCAGGGATGTGCTCAGAGACCAGGGGGTGAACATCGGCGTCCCGGACGTTCAGGGCGTGGGCGTCCTCGAAATACTCCTTTATATACTTCTTCGACACCGTTAGAGCGGGGAGTCCTTCCTCCTTCGCCTTCCGGATGATCTTATCGTCCACATCAGTGAAATTCTGGACGTATTTCACCTGGTAGCCCCGGAATTCCAGGTACTTCCGAAGGGTGTCGAAGACCACGATGGGGCGGGCGTTCCCGATGTGGAAGAAATTATAGACCGTGGGGCCGCAGACATAGATGGAGACCCTGCCCTCCTGAATGGGGACCAGTTCTTCCTTCTGCCTGGTCATCGTATTATAGATTTTCATGCTTTCCTCACTTTCAGCCATTCTGCCCGGCCAGCGTCCGGCCGGCCGCGGTCTCCCCCGTTACTCCGCGTCCTCCACAGTGATGGTCTGAATCACCACCGGGCTGAGGGGCTTGTCGTTAAAATCGGTCCGGACGCGGGCGATCTCCTGGGCGTGGTCCATGCCCTCCGTGATCTTCCCGAAGGCGGCGTACTGGCCGTCCAGGTGGGGCGCGTCGGCTACCATGATGAAGAACTGGGAGCCGGCGGAATCCGGGGCCATGGCCCGGGCCATGGACAGGACGCCGGTGGTGTGCTTCAGATCGTTCTTCACGCCATTGGCCGCGAACTCGCCCTTAATGGTCCAGCCGGGGCCGCCGGTCCCGTTCCCCCGGGGACAGCCGCCCTGGATCATGAAGCCGGGGATGACCCGGTGGAAGGTCAGCCCGTTATAGAAGCCCGCCTGGGCCAGCTTCTCGAAATTGGCCACAGTGATGGGCGCGATGTCCTCATACAGCTCACCCTTCATCACACTGCCGTTTTCCATGGTGATCGTTACTTTCTTCATTTATCTGCCGTTCCTTTCTGCTTCCGCGTGGGTCTCGTCTATTTCTCCAGCAGGTACCTGCCGTCTCCTTCCTTTCTCACCAGATCGATGGCCGCCCTCGCCGCCTGCTCGATGGTGAGTTCCTCTTTCTCTTCTTCCCGGCGCAGCTTATATTCAACCACACCTTCTCCGGCCCGCCGGCCCACGGTGATCCTGACCGGGATTCCCATCAGGTCCGCGTCCTTAAACTTCACGCCCGGCCGCTCAGCCCGGTCATCCACCAGGACCTCGACGCCGGCCCGGGTCAGCTCCTCAGCCAGAGCGTCGGCTTTCTCCATCTGGACCTCGTCCTTCGGCTTCATGACCGTGATGATCACATGGTAGGGAGCCACCGCCACCGGCCAGATGATCCCGTTCTCATCATGATGCTGCTCGACGATGGCCGCCAGGGTCCGGCTGACTCCGATCCCGTAGCAGCCCATGACCACCAGCTGGTTCTTCTGATTCTCATCCGCGTAATAGGCGCCCATGGAAGCGGAATACTTGGTGCCCAGCTTGAAGACCTGGCCGACCTCGATGCCCCGGGTCTGCCTGATGGGCCTGCCGCAGACCGGGCAGGGGTCTCCCTCCCGGAGCAGCTTGATGTCCGTCACGATGTCCCCGGTATAGTCCCGGCCATAGTTCATGTTGATGTAATGGTGGTCTGTCTCGCAGGCCCCGGCGCAGAGGTTCTTCTGGCCCGGCAGCTCGCTGTCCACCACGATGGTGCAGTCATGGAGGCCCTTAGGTCCCGTGAAGCCGCCCACACAGCCCGTAGCCGCGCTCATAGCCGCTTCATCCGCGAAATCGATGCAGTGCTCCGGGATGTGCAGGGCGTTCACCAGCTTGATCATGTTCACGTCCCTGTCCCCCCGGACAAAGGCGGCAACATACCCGTTCTCCTCCAGGGTCTCCTCATCATAGGTGACGAAAAGCAGCGCCTTAATGGTCTTCTCCTTCGGCAGCTTCAGGAAGTCCGCCACTTCGTCGATGGTCTTGGTCCCCGGCGTCAGCTTCTTCTCCAGCGGGCGCTCTTCCTCGTCCTGGGCCGGGGCGTCCGCGAAGGCCGCCCGTTCCGAGGTCGCCGCCATCCCGCAGTCCGGGCAGTAGACGATGTCGCTCTCCCCCACCTCGGAGAAGGCCGTGAACTCATGGGAATTACTGCCGCCGATGGCGCCGGTGTCCGCCTCCACGGGCCGGAAATCAAGCCCCGCCCGGGTGAAGATCCTGGTATAGGCGTCGTACATGATCTGGTAGCTCCGATCCAGACCCTCTTCATCCCGGTCGAAGGAATAGCAGTCCTTCATCAGGAATTCCCGGGACCGAAGCAGACCGAACCTCGGCCGATCCTCATCCCGGTACTTATTCTGAATCTGATAGAGGAAGAAGGGCAGCTGCTTATACGAGGATACATCATTCCGAACGATGTCCGTGAAAGTCTCCTCGTGGGTTGGCCCCAGACAAAAATCCCTCCCATGGCGGTCTCTGATCCGCCACAGCTCCGGGCCATACTGGTTCCAGCGGCCGGAATCCTCCCAGAGCTCCGCCGGCGCGATGGCGCTGACATTAATCTCCTGAGCGCCGCTGGCGTCCATCTCCTCCCGGATGATCCGGGTCAGCTTCCGGAGGCTCCGCCAGCCCGGCTGCATGTAGGCATAGAGGCCGGCGGCTTCCTTCCGGATGAAACCCGCCCGGATCAGCAGCTTATGGCTGGGGATCACCGCGTCGGCGGGGTCGTCCCGGAGGGTCCTGAAATACATCTTCGACATCTTCATCTGTGACTGTCCTTCTTTCTGTTGCTTTCTGTATTCACACGGTCTCTTCCACCGTACAGACGGCTTCGGCGGCGATCCCTTCTTCCCGGCCGGTGAAACCCAGCCGCTCGGTGGTCGTGGCCTTCACACTGACCCTGTCCAGGGGCAGATCCAGGGCAGCCGCCAGGTTTTCCCGCATGGCGGGGATGTGGGGCATCAGCTTCGGCCGCTGACAGATCAGGGTCGCGTCCACATTCCCCGGCGTGAAACCAGCCGCCCGGAGCCTTTCCCCGACGGTCCGGAGCAGGGCGGTGGAATCCGCCCCCTCATACGCCGGGTCACTGTCCGGAAAGAGCTTTCCGATGTCCCCCAGGGCGGCGGCGCCCAGCAGGGCGTCCATAACCGCGTGGGTCAGCACATCGGCGTCCGAGTGGCCGAGGAGCCCCCGGTCAAACGGGACCTCCACACCGCCCAGAATCAGCTTCCTTCCGCCCACCAGGCGGTGCACATCGAAACCTGTTCCGACTCTCATTTCCTTCCTCAGATCTTCCGGAGTGGTGATCTTCACATTTCCGGGTCCCGCGTCCACCAGGACGGGGAGGATCCCGGTCCGTTCCACCAGGCCCGCCTCATCGGTGCCCAGGAAGCCCTCTGCCCGGGCCCGTTCGAAGGCCCTCCAGAGAAGGCCGAAGCGAAAGCCCTGGGGCGTCTGCACCCGGACCAGACGAGCCCGGTCCAGGGTCCCCCGTTCCCGGTCCCGTATGGTCTCGGTCACCGGCGCCGCGCAGATGGCCGCGCCGTCCGCCAGGGCCGCGTCCCGGCAGCGGAGGATGGCCGCCTCCGTCACATAGGGCCTGACCCCGTCGTGGACCAGGACCAGCCCATCCTCCGGGAAGGAAGCCCGCCGCAGGACCTCCAGGGCGTTTCGGACAGAATCCTGCCGCTCTTTCCCGCCCGGAATGATTGTCAGCCTGCCCAGGGCCCCTTCCGGGTCGCCGCAGGGACCTGAAGGGCCGGCCTCGAACAGCGCCTTCGTCTCTTCCACAGCGTCCGGGGGAGCTGTGATCAGGATCTGATCCACCCAGTCCAGGGTCAGGAACCGGTCCACAGCCGTCTCCAGAATGGTCCGGCCGGAGATCCGAAGGAACTGTTTGGGGACCGGCGCCCCCATCCGGCGGCCCCGTCCGCCCGCGGTGACCACCACCGCGATTTTCGTATCATGATACATGGCCTACGCCGCCGGATCTGCCGGCGCCTCCGTCACTTCCTGTCCTTCGGGTTCAGGCGGCCGAAGATCATCCGGCCCGCCGAGGTCTGGAGGACGCTGGTCACCCGGATGGTGCAGGTCTTCCCCAGCATGGGCCGGCCGTCCTCCACCACGATCATGGTCCCGTCGTCCAGGTAGCCCACGGCCTGCTCCCGGTCCTTTCCTTCCTTCACCAGTTCCACGGTGAGCTTCTCACCGGGGAGGACCACAGGCTTCAGGCAATTGGCCAGCTCGTTGATGTTCAGGACGCTGACCCCGTTGATGCCGGCTACCTTATTCAGGTTATAGTCATTCGTGACAACCTTCCCTCCGATGAGCTGGGCAAGCTTCAGCAGCTTGACATCCACCTCCGGGACCGCCTTCAGAGCCTTCTCTGTATCCGTATTGACGATCTCGACCCCGCGATCCTCCCGGATCCGGTTCAGAATGTCCAGCCCCTGCCGGCCCCTGGCCCGCTTCAGCGCGTCAGCCGAGTCCGCGATGTGGCGGAGCTCCACCAGGACCACATCGGGGATGACGATGGGCCCCTCGATGAATCCGCTCTTCAGGATGTCCTCGATCCTTCCGTCGATGATAACGCTGGTATCCAGGACCTTCGGGGACGCGCCGCCCTTCTTCTTCATGGCGCGAAGCTGCTTCCCCTGAGCGTCTTGCGGGTTCTTCTGCCTCTGACCTATGATGGCCTGGGTGATCTCCGGGCTCTTCGCCACCGCGACGGCGATGCCCAGCCCCCCCATGACCAGATAAAGGAGCACCATGAGGAGCTGCCGGATATAGACGTTCCCGATCACGCTCAGCAGCTGAGAGGCCAGGAAGGCGATAACCAGACCGATCAGGAGGCCGATGGCCCCCGCCAGGATCGTAGGACCTGATACGTTCTGCAGGTCCCGGCTCATGCCCTTTCCCTGTTTCACCATGCCTCTTACCATCGCTGGCGCCGCGAGATAAAAGAAAATAAAGAAAATAATTGCGAATACCGCCGTCACGATGTTCTGCGTGGTGTGAGAAAGATCCTCGAACCCCGATACGCCCATCCGGATCAGCCCGAACTGTATGAGCCTCGCCAGAAGATATCCGATCAGCATGCCGATCACGCCAATCAGGAAACGTATCAATTTTTTTACCATGTCCCTTTTCTATTTCCCTCCTTCTGATTTCCGCCGCCCTGTGCCGCCTTGCGGCCAGCCCCTGCCCCGGGCGGGACCAGGAGGGCGAGGCAGGCCTAATTTATAGTATAGTATAGGCCCGGCCCATTTTCCAGTTGATTTCCCGCCGTCCACGCCTCACACAACTTCCTTTTTCTCAACATGAGATTGTGATATTATGGAATTACTATGAAAATAAAGGGAGGAACCTATGTATAAACTGCTTGTTGTGGACGACGAAGCGAAGATCCGGGAAGTCATCCGGGAATACGCCGAGTTTAATGGTTATGAAGTCACGGAGGCAGAGGACGGGATGACCGCCATCGGTCTCTGTAAACTGAACGATTACGACCTGATCATCCTGGACATCATGATGCCCAAGCTGGATGGCTATTCCACCTGTAAGGAAATCCGCAAGATGAAGGACATCCCCGTCATCATGCTGTCCGCCCGGGGGGAGGAATATGACAAGCTGTTCGGCTTCGAGCTGGGGATCGACGACTACATCGTCAAGCCCTTCAGCCCGAAGGAACTGATGGCCCGGGTGAACGCGGTCCTGACCCGTCGGAACGCCGGCGCGAAGGCCAAGTCCGACGTCATGACCTTTCAGGGCCTGTCGATCAACATTCCCGCCCGGACCGTGACCGTGGATGGCAAGCGGGTGGACCTGACACCGAAGGAATACGAGCTCCTCTTCTATCTGATCGAGAACCGTGACATCGCTTTGTCCAGAGACAAGCTTCTCGCCGACATCTGGGGCTATGACTTCTTCGGCGACGACCGGACCATCGACACCCATATTAAAAACCTCCGGAACGCGCTGGGGCCCTATCGGAACTTCATCGTCACCCTTCGGGGCGTGGGCTATAAATTCGAATGCAACGACTGACGCTCCCCGGTCTAAGCGGTGATCATCATGGATAAGAAACGAAAGCTAGACGTCCACAGCATCAGTTTCCGGCTCTGGATCTATTTCATGCTGTTCGCGGTGGCCCTGGTGGCTGCCATCTGGGCACTCCAAAGCTTCTTCCTGAATAATTACTATGAAGAAATGAAGAAGTCGGAGACGGCCAGCGCCGCCAGTGAGATCCGCCTGGCTTTCCTGAAGAGCCAGGGCAACGTGACCAGCCTGCGGAAGACCATCGACCGGGTCTCTCTCTCTGACGATCTGACCGTCATCATCCGGGACGAGGACGGCCTTCCTGTCATCGACAACATCGGCGGGAGGGACTTCATGCCCGGGCTCTCCATCGGCAGCCGCTACGAGAAGGAGATCCTCCAGCTCCAGCAGCAGCTCGCCGGCAGCGAATTCGACTCCACCACCCGGATCTCGAAGGACGGCCGTCACGGCAGAACCCTGGAATTCGCCTGCAAGCTGTCCGGCGCCGTGGGAAAGGGAAGCGCGAAAAGCATCCTTCCCGGGGAAGACCAGTACATCATGTACATTTTCTCTCCCCTCTATCCTGTGAAATCAACGATCAACATCCTTCGCTCCCAGCTGAAGTACATCACCCTGATCTCTCTGATCATGGCCTTCGCGATCGCCATGCTCATCGCCCGCCGGATCAGCCGGCCGATCCGTTCCATCACCCACTCCGCCGCGGAAATGGGCCGGGGCAACTATTCCGTCACCTTCAAGGGCTCCGGCTACACGGAGATCCAGGAACTGGCGGACACCCTGACCATGGCAAAGGGCGAAATGGAGAAGACGGGCCAGTACCAGCAGGATCTGATCGCCAACGTTTCTCATGACCTCCGGACCCCCCTGACCATGATCCGGTCCTACGCGGAAATGATCCGGGACCTGTCCGGCGACAACCCGGTCAAGCGGAACGCCCATCTGAAGGTGATCATCGACGAGGCAGACCGGCTGAATGTTCTGGTGAACGACATGCTGAATCTTTCCCGCATGCAGTCGAAACGGATGCTCCTGATCCACGCCCCCTTCGACCTCCGCCAGGCAGCGGAACAGATCCTCGCCTCCTATAAGATCCTTGAAGAAACAGAGGGCTATCACATTACCGTGAACCTGGCGAAGGGGCCTGTCTATGTGAATGGGGACGAGGAGAAACTGAAGCAGGTCATGAACAACCTGATGACGAACGCCGTGAAATACTGCGGTGAGGATAAGGTCATCATCGTCACGCTGAAACGGTCAGGGCGGAAGGTCCGCTTTTCCGTCCAGGACCATGGCATGGGCATCGCGCCGGAGGAAGTCCCCCACATCTGGGAGAAATATTATCAGTCCAGCACCCACCATGTCCGGGCCGCGGAAGGCACTGGCCTGGGCCTCTCCATCGTGAAGGAGATCCTGACCCTCCATCACGCCGAGTTCGACGTGAAGACCGCCGTCGGGAAGGGCTCCACCTTCTGGTTCGAGCTTCCCGTCATCCGCCCCGCCCGCCAGAACAGGCTGACCGGACGCCGGGCTCAGAGCGCGCCTGAATCGCCGGAACCTGACGCCGGCGCGGAAACAGCTTCCCCGGCGGACGCCGGCGCGGAGACGGTTTCCCCGGCGGACGACGGCGCGGAAACAGCCTCCCCGGCGGACGCCGGCGCGGAGGATGGCGCGCAGACGGATTGAGAACGCCCGCCGCGTCCGACTTTTTCTTCCAGCATCCAGAAAATGAAGAATCCCCCTCCCGCGGATCCCGGATTCAGTTTCCGGTCCAGCGGCAGGGGGATCTTATTTATCATTCTCTCAGCATTCCGAATGAGGGCGGCTCACGCCTCTTCATCCTGCTTCCTCGCGGCCGCGGTCAGCAGGCCCAGGAACAGGGGATGGGGTCTGTCAGGCCGGGACCGGAACTCGGGGTGTCCCTGGGTCCCCATGAAGAAGGGGTGACCCGGCAGCTCGATCATCTCCACGATCCGGCCGTCCGGGGACATGCCGCAGAGCCGCATGCCCGCGTCCTCGAAATCCTTCCGGAAGTCATTATTCACTTCATAGCGGTGACGGTGGCGCTCCGAGATCTGGGTCTTCCCGAACAGAGCGGCCGCCTCGCTGCCCTCTTCCAGAACACAGGGCCAGGCGCCAAGCCGCAGGGTGCCGCCCAGGTTCTCCACGCCCTCCTGATCCGGCATCAGATGAATGACCGGGTGCTTCGTGGTCTCGTCGAATTCGGCGGAAGCCGCGTCCTCCCAGCCGATCGCGTCTCGGGCGAACTCCACCATGGCCATCTGCATGCCCAGACAGATGCCGAGGAAGGGAATCTTATTCTCCCGGGCGTAGCGGATGGCCGCCAGCTTGCCAGGGATGCCCCGGCTGCCGAAACCGCCCGGCACCAGGACGCCGTCGGCGTTGCTCAGCCGGGCGCGGACCGCGTCCTGATCCAGCGCTACGCCATTCTTCTCCAGGGATTCAGAATCCACCCAGTCGATCTGTACACTGGCATGGATCTTCGCCGCGGCGGCCTTCAGGGCTTCCGCCACGGACAGGTAGGCGTCGTGAAGCTCGACATACTTCCCGACCAGGGCGATCCGGACGTTCCGCTCCGGATGCTTCCAGTTCAGGACCATCTGCTCCCATTCCTTCAGATCCGGCTCCGGGCAGGGGATATCCAGACCCTTGCAGGCGATCTCCGCCAGGTGCTCCTTCTCCAGAGCCAGGGGGATCTCATACAGGATGTCCAGATCCGTATTCTCGATGACGTGGTCCTGAGGAACGTTGCAGAACTGGGAAATCTTCCCCCTGATGGCGTCAGACAGGGGCACCTCGGTCCGGCAGACCAGAACGTCCGGCTGGAGGCCGATGCTCCGCAGCTCCCGGACGGAGGTCTGGGTCGGCTTGCTCTTCAGCTCCCTGGAACAGGACAGGTAAGGTACCAGGGTCACGTGGATCAGAAGCGTATTCGCCGGACCCATGTCGACCCGGAACTGGCGGATGGCCTCCAGGAAGGGCTGGGACTCGATGTCTCCCACGGTGCCGCCCACCTCGATGATGGCGATCTCCAGCTTGTTCTGGGCCGCCGCCTTCTCATCCTGCCGGTAGAAACGGGATTTAATCTCATTCGTAATGTGCGGGATGACCTGGACGGTGCCGCCGCCGTATTCGCCCTTCCGCTCCCGGTCGAGGACGGACCAGTAGACCTTCCCCGTCGTCACATTGGATCTTTTCGTCAAAGACTCATCGATGAAGCGCTCATAATGCCCCAGGTCCAGGTCGGTCTCAGCCCCGTCGTCCGTCACGAAGACCTCTCCGTGCTGGACCGGGTTCATGGTTCCCGGGTCGATGTTGATGTAAGGGTCGAATTTCTGCATGGTCACCTTATAGCCTCTGGCTTTCAGAAGCCTGCCCAGGGACGCTGCGGTGATGCCCTTGCCCAGGCCGGACACGACGCCGCCCGTTACGAAGATGTACTTAACAGCCATAATGCTTCCTCCCTTACCTGCATATCAATAATAGTTTTATTTTAGCCCAGCGGATGGCCGTCCGCAAGGCGTTATTTTCCTTCGTCCATATTCCCAGCAATTCGGGCGACTGACCATACGCCGGCCCGCCGGAAATCCGGGCGGAACGCGGACGCCGGGGGGGGCAGCCAAACACAGGATCTGCGCTTCCTCTTCGTTCTTCTTGGAAATCCGACGCCGGGGGACAGCGGCGGCAGGACTCCGCTTTCAAACCTGCCCGCCTCTTCCCGCCGCCTGGCCATTCCGGCTGGCAGCGGGCTCCCTCCGGCCAGCCGCCGCCCGGAAGGCCCGGATCGCCTCAGACAGATCCCGGCAGCCCACGATCCGGAGCCCGGCCCCTGCCAGCTCCTTCGCGGCCCGGGCGGCGTTGCCCCGGGGCATGATCACCTCGTCATAGCCCAGCCGGGCGGCCTCCTGGGCGATCCGGTCCGCGTTCCGAATGGATCGGAGGCCGCCGGTCAGGCCAACCTCCCCTACAGCGACCACCCGGGCCGAGGGCGATGCGCCCCGGACGGAGGAATAGACAGCCAGGGCCACTCCCAGATCCACGGAGGTACTGTCCGGCCGGAGGCCGCCCACCACATTCACGTAGACATCTTCATTCGAGAGCTGAAGGCCGGCCCGCTTCTCCAGGACCGCCAGGATCATGCTGAGCCGCTGGTAGTCCACGCCCACCGCGGTCCGGCGGGGAAAACCGGCGGCGGTCCGGCTGGCCAAGGCCTGAATCTCCAGGAAGACCGGCCGGCTCCCTTCATAGACGGCGGTGATGACCGACCCCTCAGCGCCCTCGTCCGCCCCCTCCAGGAAGCTGGCGGAAAGGTTCTCCACCTCCACCAGTCCCCTTTCTTCCATCTGGAAAGCCCCGATTTCGCTGGTGGTCCCGAATCGGTTTTTATAGGCCCGGAGGATCCGGATCTCATGGTCCCGCTCTCCGGTGAAGTTCAGGACCGCGTCCACCAGATGCTCCAGAATCTTCGGCCCCGCCAGGTCTCCGCTCTTCGTCACGTGGCAGACGATGAAGACCGGTATCCCTTTATTTTTGCCAATGCCCATGAGCAGGTTCCCGCAGGCCCGGACCTGGGAAACGCTTCCCGGGGCAGAGGTCAGGGCGTCCGTAAACATGGTCTGAATGGAATCTACGATCAGGAAGGCGGGCATCATGGACTCCGCCTCCTGGACCACCCGGTCTATGCTGGTCTCGCACATGACGTAGAGCTCCTCCGGAATCCCGCCCAGGATCCGGTCGGCCCGGAGCTTGATCTGCTCTCCGGACTCCTCCCCGGACACATAGAGGACCTTCCCCTGTCCCCGCGCGATGTTGGCGGCAGCCTGCATGATGAGCGTGGACTTCCCGATGCCCGGCTCCCCGGAGATCAGGGTCAGGGAGCCCTTCACCAGTCCGCCCCCCAGGACCCGGTCCAGTTCCCCGATGCCCGTGGAGAACCGCTCCCGGCCCGCGGATCCCACCCGGGCCAGAGGCGAAGGCCGGCTGGATCCCCCGCCTCCGCCCGCTGCCCCCCGGCGCCTGGCCTGGTCAGGCGCGGGCTCTGGCCGCACCGTTTCTTCCACCATGGTCCCGAAGGCCCCGCAGTGGGGGCAGCGCCCCATCCATTTCAGGGATTCCCCCCCGCACGTCTGACACACCCAGACCGTCTCCTGCTTCTTTCCCATGCCTTTTCCCCTTTCTCTCTTCTCCTTATCATACCCTGATTTCCCCTGTAACGGAACCGGCAGCACGCCCCTGTGGGCATGCTGCCGGAAAATTCCTCTTAGAAGAATGCTGACTGGCGCGAAGGCGCGGGCGGAAAGGCCGCCGCCTGCCTGGCCCCCGTCTGGCCGGAGGCTCCGTCCGGGGCCGCGCGGAAGCGCGGGGCTTCCGCCCGGGCCGCTTTCCGCCCCTGAAGAAGGCCTCAGCCCTCTTCCTTCTCGTGGTCAGCGATGATCTTATCCGCCAGGTTCTTCGGAACCTCGCTGTAATCGGAGAATTCCATGGTGAAAGAGCCGCGGCCCTGCGTCATGGCCCGGAGACCCAGCGCGTAGTCGAAGAGCTCGGCCTGGGGCGCCACGGCGACCAGCTTCTGACTGCCGTCATCCTGGGGCTCCATGCCCAGGATCCTGCCGCGCCGCTTGGTAATGTCCCCCATGACATCGCCGGTGTTATCGCCGGGGACCAGGATCTCCAGCTTCATGATGGGCTCCAGCAGGCAGGGAGCGGCCTCCTTAATGCCCTTCTTAAAGGCGATGGAAGCGGCGACCTTGAAGGAGACTTCATTCGAGTCCACCTCATGGTAGGAGCCGTCATACAGAACGGCCTTCACGCCCTGCACCCGGCAGCCCGCCAGTGGTCCATGCTCCATGCACTCCCGCAGGCCCTTCTCGACCGCCGGGATGTAGTTCTTCGGAATGGCGCCGCCGAAGATCTCCTCCGAGAACTCGAAATCCTCCTTCGACGGGGAGAAGCGGATGTGGACGTCGCCGTACTGGCCAGCGCCGCCGGTCTGCTTCTTATGCTTGCCCTGGACGTCGGAGCTGCCCTTAATCGTCTCTCTGTACGCGATCTTCTGAGGAACGGTCTTCACGTCGACCCCGTAGCGGTCCTTCAGCTTGGCCAGGACGATGGACAGCTGCATATCGCCCTGCCCGCCCAGCAGACTCTGGTGCGTCTCGCTGTTTCGCTCCAGGCTGATGGTGGGATCCTCTTCCATGAGGCGGTTCAGGCCGACGCCCATCTTCTCCTCGTCCGCCTTCTCCTTCGGCTCGATGGCCACATAGTAGCAGGGCTTGGGGAAGGGGATGGGCATATAGCGGACCACATGGTCCTTATCACAGATCGTATCGCTGGTCCGGACATTCTGGAGCTTGGACACGGCCACGATGTCGCCGGCCTCCGCGTAGTTCAGGTCCGTCTGGCTCTTCCCTCTGAGGAAGAAGAGCTTGCCGATCCGCTCTGACTTATTCACACGCTCGACGAAGATCTCATCGCCGGTATTCAGCTTGCCGGTAATGACCTTCATGATCGAAATCTTGCCGACGAAGGGATCCACGATGGTCTTGAAGACAAAGGCAGACATGGGGGCGTCCGTGACGCTCTTCACTTCGATCGGATTATTCTGGCTGTCGATGGCGGAATAGGGGCCGTGCTCCAGCGGGGTGGGCACATAAGCCAGAAGCACATCCAGCAGCCCCTCGACGCCCTGGCCGATGCTGAAAGCGGAGGAGCAGACCGGCACGATCTCACCGGCGGAGATGCCCTTCACCAGTCCGTCTCTGATCTCCTGATCCGTGAAGTCCTCGCCCTCGAAGTACTTCTCCATCAGCGCGTCGTCGGAGCTGGCGATGGCTTCCTTCAGGTCTTCGTCGATGTCCGCGGACAGGGGCCAGGACAGGGGGACCAGGTGGGCGCCGAACTTCGCCTTCAGCTCGTCGAAGGTCTTGAAGAAGTCGAATTCATCCTTATCCCGCTTATTGATGACGATGAAGCGGGGCATGCGGAAATGCTCGCAGGCCTTCCAGGCCTGCTCGGTGCCGACCTGGATGCCGGCCCCCGCGTCCACCATGATCACGGCCGCGCCCGCCACGGACAGAGCAGCGTACACTTCACCGACGAAATCAGGATACCCCGGGGTATCGATGAAATTGATCTTACTGTCTTTCCATTCGATGGGCACGACGGACGTGTTGATCGAGAATCCCTTCTCGATCTCCATCTTATCGTAATCGGAAACGGTATTCCCGTTCTCGACCTTCCCCAGCTTCGAGATCACACCCGTCGCCAGCAGTGCTGACTCCAGGAATGTGGTCTTCCCGCATCCGCCGTGCCCTAATAGGGCGATGTTTCTAATGTTCGCGCTTGTATAGCCTTTCATGATAAGACCTCCTGTAGTTTATTGATAAATGGGGCCAGCGCGCCCCTTTCTCACCGTATTGACAAAAAAATTATACCAGAAGACGCTCTCCATCTCAACCTTATTTCCGAATAGTGCGAACCTTTACATCGACGGGAAATCGGGCAGAACGTCAGG
>CACZTH010000055.1 GCA_902784035.1 uncultured Eubacteriales bacterium | reverse complement strand
CTGGACCCCTTCCTGATATAGCGGCCGTTCTCCGCGTCATAGAGACGGCTGTATTTCTTGCTTCTCATATCCTCACCCCTGTCATGCCGCTCCCCCGCGGCGAAGGAACATTCCTCCCTCCGGCATCGCCGGGTCCATTCCCGGCGGCCGGCCGCTTCTGAAAGCCAGCGCGATATCGGATCGAATCATTATAGCATGAAGGCACCAGGTCATACAAGGAAGGCCGCCGCCCTTCAGGACCCCCGGCAGGTCAGCCTGGCGCCCCCGGCCAGGAGGCACGCCAGAAACGCGTCTTCCCCGGTGGTTCCCGCCGCCGGCGCCCGGAAGGACAGGCCCCGCCCCTCCAGCCAGGACCGGCGGAGCAGGACCCCGGAGAGTCTCCCCTTCCCCGCCTGAACCCGCGCCAGCGACGCCCGGTCCGGGGCCGCCAAATCAGCGTCCGCCCGCCGGGCCGCTTCATAGAGAGTCCGGAAGTAATCCGCCGGGAACCGGTCCCCGGGGCTGAGGAAGGCCAGATACCGTCCTTCCGCGAAGAGGAGACCCGCGTCCGCGGCGGCGGCCAGGTCCCTCTCCTCCTGAACGACCAGGGTCCAGCCGGACAGGGCGTCCGCGAACCCCTCCAGCACTTCCCGGCTCCCATCCCGGGACCCCGCGTCCACCAGAACAGCCCCGAGACCCGGCAGATCCTGGGCCGCCAGGTCGTCCAGGGTCTCCCTGGCTCCCCTTTCCTCATCCCGGACCGGCAGGATGACCGTGACCTCCATACCTTTCATCCTTTCTAAAAATATGAGGAATCGCCGGCAGCGCTCCCTCCCGGATCATTGATCAAGATACGTTATTCAGTATACCATAGGGGAAAGCGTGCCGGGACGCCTTCAGTCCCCCTGAAATATTCCGGCCGGAATATGTTAAATCTCCTTGAAATGCCGTGAATCCTGCGGTAAAATTGTGGTTGCGAATTTTATTGAATTGCTGAAGAAATAGTGGGGTAAAATCATGGCAAACATCAAATCCGCGAAGAAAAGAGTCAAGGTCATCGAGAAGAAGACAGCCCAGAACCGCGCTGTGAAGGACGGTCTGAAGGCTGCTCTGAAGGAGTATGACGCCGTTCTGGCCACTGGTGACCTGGAGGCCGCCGCTGAGAAGAGGACCGAGGCCGAGAAGCTCCTGAAGAAGGCCGCTGCCCGGAACGTCCTGTCCAAGCAGGCCGCGTCCAGACACGTGTCCCAGATCACGAAGAGACTCAATGCCGCGAAAGCGGAGAAGTAGAAATCTCACCCGTCCCCACAAGCGCATTTGCTGGAATGCGCCTCATACGTGAGTAGAAAACCGGTGGTTGTGTCTCCCACCGGTTTTTCATGTGCGGCGATTCGTTCTGTGGTATCATGGAGAGGAACAAAAAAGCGTCCAGACGGACGGTCCCCCGCCTCCTGCTGCGGCCCACCGCGGCAGGCAGTCCCGGTTCTCCCGCCGCTCCCGGCGGCGTGTCCGTCTTTTCATGGCGCAGGTCCAGAAAGCGAGGTCCCATGTCTTTACATATCAGCATCGATGAGAAGGCCCCTGTGGCCGAGAGCGTCCTCATGCCCGGCGATCCCCTCCGGGCGAAGTTCATAGCGGAAAACTTCCTGGAGGAGCCTGTCCGCTACTCCGAGATCCGGAACATGTACGGCTATACCGGCCGGTATAAGGGGGTCCCGGTCTCCGTCCAGGGCAGCGGCATGGGGATGCCTTCCATGGGCATCTATTCCTGGGAGCTGTTTCAGGACTTCGGCGTCCAGCGGATCTTCCGGATCGGCACCTGCGGGAGCTTCGACGCGGATATTCAGGTTGGCGATACCCTGGTCAGCATCGCCGCCTCCACCGACTCCAACTACTGCCACATGTTCGGCCTGAACGGGACATACGCCCCCTCCTGCAGCTTCATCCTCCTGAAGAAGGTCATGGAAGCCTCCGATCGGCTGAACATCCCCCTGAAAGCCGGAAATGTACTTTCCAGCGACCACTTCTACGAATCAGACCCCGACTGGTGGAAACCCTGGCAGAAGATGAACGTGAAGGGGGTCGAGATGGAGGCCGCCGCCCTTTACGCCAACGCCGCCTTCCTGGGCCGGGAAGCCCTGGCCATCCTGACCGTCTCTGACCACTTCGTGACCGGCGACCGGGCCACGGTGGAGCAGCGGCAGAAGAACTTCACCGACATGATGGCCATCGCCCTGGACGCGGCGACCGCCTGAAGGGCCGCCCCGCGCGGGAGATGACCCCGGGGAATAACTGAAAATCGGCATCCTCCACGCTTCAGCGCATAGGGAATGCCGATTTTTATTTTTCGAAAAATCCGAAACGGCCCGGGACCGCCCGCGGCCGCTTCTCCTCCTGCATGAACGCCTATTCCGCCGCCAGGATCGGACCCTGGTGGGGATAGACCGGCATCAGACGGATCTTGAAGACGTTCTGCCGGTGCTTCAGGTCGATCATGTCCTTCACCTTCGGATCCTCACAGACCCCTGTCCGGATGTAACGGTCCAGGATATCATAGGTGAAGCCCAGCCGTTCCTCGTCGGTGGACCCGGACAGGCCGTCGGTGGGGGTCTTGAAGACGATATCCTCCGGCAGGCCAAGGGCCAGCCCCAGGCCGCGGACCTCCTGAACGGTCAGCTTGGACAGGGGCGAGAAATCGCCGGCGCCGTCGCCATAGCGGGTGGCATAGCCCACCCAGTCCTCTGACAGGTTGCAGGTGTTGACGACCCGGCCGTTCATGGACTGAGAGACCGCATAGACCGCCGCCATCCGGAGCCGGGCAGGCAGGTTGACCACCAGCTGCTCGGTGATCCCGCCGGGAAGCTGGGCCTTCAGCTCGCCCATGAGACCTTCGAAGCAGGCCCGGATGTTCACCGTCGTATGGGGAATGTCCAGGAGGCTGACCAGGCGCCGGGAGACATCGATGTCCGCCTGATCGCCATTCGGGAGCATGACGCCGAAGACCCGGTCCTTCCCCAGCGCCTCCTTCAGGAGGGCGGCCGTGACTGAGCTGTCTTTACCGCCGCTGACGGCGACCACGGCCTTACAATCCTTCCCGTTCTCCTCGAAAAAGTCCTGGATCCAGGCGATCAGCCGCTCCTTCTCCAGCTCGGGGTCGAAATTCTTATCAAAAAACTCCATGGTCCTCCTCCTTCCGGCGGCGGAAAGCCGTCGGCCTTCGTCATCCTTCGTCAATTATCGGCGCCAGACCGCCTGGCAGGCCGCTTTTGCTTATTATACCACGAGCCGGCCATCCCCGGCAGCCCCGGGCGGGAAAAAGGAACCAGCGTGTGCTTTTGTAGTTTCGAATGAATTTCTCGCGGATTTTTTATTATTTTCATTGACAAAGCCCAAAGAAGGATGCTATAGTAGGACCATCCGATAAGGGATGAAACCTGTGAGGAAGAGTGAGTAAGCCCGGGACCTGCTCCTGAGAGAGCTGCCGACGGTGGAATGGCAGTGTGTAAGGCCGGCGCTGAATGGGCTTCCGAGGGCGACCAGAACGCGGGACCCGCTGAGGGGACCGTCCAGTATGGAAGACGGAGAGAAAACTCCGTGACGAAATCAGGCATATGAACACGTATGCATCGAGTGGGCGCGCCGCGCCAAGCCAGGTGGCACCGCAGGAACTTCAAGCTCCTGTCCCGGCAGTATCTAGTACTGGGACAGGAGCTTTTTCTATGGCCTGGCGCGCCGCGGGAACCGGGCGCTGGCCGGGCGGCCTTTGTCCCCCCTATGAAAGGAGCACCGAAAATGACAGAAGCGAAAACGATCCCCTATAAGATCTATCTGAGTGAAGACGAAGTCCCCAAGCAGTTCTACAATGTCCGGGCGGACATGAAGGTCAAGCCCGCCCCCCTGCTGAATCCGGCCACCCACGAGCCCATGAAGCCTGAGGAACTGGAGCCGGTCTTCTGTAAGGAACTCATCGAGCAGGAACTGGACAATGACACCCCCTACATCGACATCCCCCAGGAGATCCGCGACTTCTACCGCATGTACCGTCCGTCCCCCCTGGTCCGGGCCTACTGTCTGGAGAAGAAGCTGGACACCCCGGCGAAGATCTACTATAAGTTCGAGGGCAACAACACCAGCGGCAGCCATAAGCTGAATTCCGCCATCGCCCAGGCCTACTACGCGAAGAAGGAAGGCCTGAAGGGCGTCACCACCGAGACCGGAGCCGGCCAGTGGGGCACGGCCCTGTCCATGGCCTGCGCTTACTTCGGTCTCGACTGCCGGGTCTACATGGTGAAAGTCTCCTATGAGCAGAAACCCTTCCGCCGGGAGGTCATGCGGACCTACGGCGCTCAGGTCACCCCGTCTCCCTCGAACACCACGAAGGTCGGACAGGCCATCCTGAAGGCCCACCCGGGCACAACCGGCTCTCTGGGCTGCGCCATCTCCGAGGCGGTGGAAGTCGCCACCTCCACCCCCGG
>CACZTH010000054.1 GCA_902784035.1 uncultured Eubacteriales bacterium | reverse complement strand
GGGAAGGTGTCGGAAAACCAGGGGAGGCTGCAGTTCATCCATCCGGAATTCCACCGGCTGGGGGATCCCCAGGATGTCCGGGGGATCCTTCCGGTCTACGGCGCCTGCGGGCCGCTGTCCGGGACAGAGTTTCGCAGGTGGGTCCGGCAGGCCCTGGATCAATGTGCGGACCTGGAGGAAGAGTGGCTGCCGCCGGGCATGGCGGAAACCTACAATCTGGCGGACCCGGCTTTCGCCATCAGGAATATCCATTTCCCGGAAACGCCCCATCATGTGCTTTCTTCCAGGTACCGGTTCATCTTCGAGGAGCTTTTCTGCCTGTCGGCGGGGCTGTTGTACGTGCGGCGGGGAAACAAGACGGCGGGAGAAGGAGTTCGGCTGGACCCCGGCCTGGCGGCGCCCTTTCAGGACGCTCTTCCCTTCACGCTCACGACCGGGCAGGCCCGGGTCTGGGCGGAAGTCTCCAGGGACCTGGCGTCTTCCTCGCCCATGAATCGCCTGGTGCAGGGCGATGTGGGCTCCGGGAAGACCGCTGTGGCGGAGCTTGCCATGTTTACGGCGGCCCGGTCTGGCTTTCAGTCGGTTATGATGGCGCCGACAGAGATCCTGGCCAAACAGCACTATGGTGATCTGAGCCGGGCCTTCGAGCCCTTCGGGATCCGGGTAGGGCTCCTCTGCGGCAGCCTGAAGGCGAAGGAACGGGAAGAGGTCCTGGGGGACCTGGCGGCTGGAAGGATTCAGGTCCTGGTCGGGACCCACGCGCTGATCCAGCCAGACGTGGCCTTCCGGGCCCTGGGCCTGGTCGTCACCGACGAGCAGCATCGGTTCGGGGTGGAACAGCGCCGGCTCCTGTCAGAGAAGGGGGCAGGGCCGAATGTCATGGTCATGACGGCAACCCCCATCCCCAGGACGCTGGCGGTGATTCTTTACGGGGATTTAGATATCTCTGTGATCGATACCATGCCGGAGGGGCGGAAGCCCATCGAGACCCGCGCGGTCGCGGCGGCGGACAGGATGAAGGTCTACCGCTTCCTCGCGGAGGAAGTGGGGGCGGGCAGGCAGGCCTATGTGGTGGCGCCTTTGATTGAAGCCTCTGACGCCATCGATGCCCGGTCCGCGGAAGAGATCTATGAGGAATTAAGGAAGAAGTTCCCGGAGATCCGGACAGCGCTGCTTCACGGCGCCATGAAACAGGAGGAGAAGGCCCGGGTCATGGAACAGTTCGTCCGGGGGGAGATTCAGGTCCTGGTCTCTACCGTGGTCATTGAGGTAGGCATTAATGTGCCGAACGCGACGGTCATGGTTATCGAGAACTGCGAGCGGTTCGGTCTGGCCCAGATGCACCAGCTCCGAGGCCGGGTCGGCCGGGGCGGCGGTCAGTCCTACTGCTTCCTGATCCTCCATCAGGAGACGGAGATCGCGAGGGAGCGGGCGGAGATCCTCTGCTCCTCGACGGATGGCTTCCGGATCGCGGAGGAGGACCTGCGGCTGCGGGGGCCGGGAGAGATGTTCGGGACCAGGCAGCATGGACTGCCGGAGCTGGCCCTCTCTGACCTGGCCCGGCATACGGAGGTGCTGAGCCGCGCGAAAGAAGCCGCGCAGGAGGTCCTGGAGAGAGATCCCGGTCTCCGGGCGCCGGAAGATGCGGAAGTCAGGGCTCATATCGAGAAGCTTTTCCATGGGGAAATCCGGATCGATATGTGACCGGGGAAGAGAGTGAGCGAGAACGGAAGGAGGGTCCATGCGGATCATTTCAGGTGAATACCGGGGCAGGAAACTTCTGACACCGGAAAATCAGGATATCCGGCCTACTTCGGATAAGGTGAGGGAGGCTGTGTTCAACATCCTCATGAATGACATCTACGGGGCGGTCTGTCTGGACCTGTTCGCGGGCACCGGCGGCCTGGGCATCGAAGCCCTTTCCCGGGGAGCGGACCGCTGCTATTTCGGGGACAGCTCCCGGGAAGCCATCCGGATCGTCCGGGCGAACCTCCGGACATGCGGCGCGGAGGACCGGGCGGAGGTGGTCCCCGGGGATTACAGGAAGGTTCTGGGCAGGCTGAAGGGACCGCTGGACATCGTTTTTCTGGATCCGCCCTACCGGGCGGGGCTCTATGCCTCCTGCCTGGAGCTCATCGATTCTCTTGATTTATTGGCCCCGGACGGTATAATAGTAGCAGAACGTGAAACCCGCGTCACTCTGCCGGATGAGGCGGCTGGTTTCATGAAAGTCAAGACCAGGAGATACGGGAAGACCAGTATAGATCTGTACAGGCGGCCTTCCGCGTCGGATGAAAAGGAAGAGGCGGAGGCATAGATGAGAAGAGCGCTGTATACAGGATCGTTCGATCCTGTGACGAACGGACATCTGGACATCATCCGCCGGTCGTCGAAAATGTTCGATGAGCTGGTGGTGGGGGTTATCGTGAATCCCCAGAAGCACTGTCTGTTTTCCCGGGAAGAACGGGAGAAGATGATTCGGGAACTGACCGGGGACCTGCCTAATGTACAGGTGGACTCCTTTCAGGGCCTGCTGGCGGATTACGTGAACGCC
>CACZTH010000053.1 GCA_902784035.1 uncultured Eubacteriales bacterium | reverse complement strand
ATTATACCAGCCTCCGGCATGACGGAAAAGGGGAAAAGCCAGGGCCCACGCGGCCGCTTGAGGCCAGAAGCCCGAGGGCCCGGCGGAAAACAGTCCTTAGAATTAATCGGAATTAGACGATTTTAGAGGGCTGGGAATCCATCGTTATTAGACGATATTCCGGAAACCGCCTGTCAGGCAGCCGAAAAGGTCAGGCGCGCTGGCCGCCCTCGTCTTCCTTTGGCTCCTTCACGACCTCGGCCAGGGAGGTCAGCGTCCCGGTCAGGTTCTGGATCTCCGAGGGCACGATAATCTTCGTCGCCTTCCCGTTCGCGGCGGACTTGAAGGCGTCGTAGCTCTGGAGGGTCAGGAGGCCTTCCCTGCCCACAGTGGCCTGCACCATGGCGAGGCCGTCGGCCTCCGCCTGACGGATCTGCCGGATGGCTTCCGCGCGGCCCTGGGCCTCCAGAATCTGGGATTCCTTCGCCGCTTCCGCCGACAGGACCCGGGCCTGCTTGTCCGCTTCCGCGGACAGGATCCGGCTTTGCTTCTGGCCCTCTGCCTGGGTGATGGCGCTCTGCTTCTCCCCTTCCGCCATGAGGATCTGAGCGCGCTTCTCCCGTTCCGCCTTCATCTGCTTCTCCATGGCCGCCTGGATCTCGCGGGGCGGGATCACGTTCTTCAGCTCGACCCGGTTGATCTTCACGCCCCAGGGGTCCGTGGCCTTATCAAGCTCTAGGGTCAGGGTGCCATTAATCTGATCCCGGGAAGTGAGCGACTGATCCAGTTCCATGTTGCCGTAAAGGTTCCGCAGGGTGGTGTTGCAGAGCATGACGATGGCCTGGAGGGGATTGTTCACCCCATAGCAGTACGCCTTCGAATCCATGACCCGGAAGAAGATGACCGTGTCCACGGTAACCGTAACATTATCCTTCGTAATGACATTAAACTTATCTACATCCAGGACCTGCTCCTTCATGGAGACCTTCTTCGCGATGGCGTCCACGATCGGCGCCTTCACGTGCAGTCCCTGCCGCCAGACGCAGGAATAGACGCCGAGCCGTTCGATGATCCACTCCTCCGTCTGTGGAACGATCCGGACGTTCTTCGCCAGGAGCAGCGCGGCGAGCACCACGAGAACGATGATGATAATGAAAAACGCATCCATATTCTGCCTTCTTTCTTAATTCCTTCTTCTCATAACAGACCCGATCATACTCCGCCCTGTTCCGTTCCTGTATCCACGGCGGGCTCTCTTCCGCTGACAAAGGGTGACACCATCAGGCGGATCCCCTGCCGGCCGACCACCTGAACCAGGTCGCCCGCTCCGACAGGCTCCCGGGCAGACGCTTCGTATTCCACATCGCCTACCTTCACCCGGCCGAACTCCGGCGGAAGGATGGGGCAGGTCGCCCTGCCCGTCTTCCCGATCAGCTCATCCGGGAGGGTCGGGTTCACATCCTTATTCCGATCCAGCCACTTCTTCAGAGGCCGGGCGATCAGAAACAGGAGCAGGACGCTGACAGCCGCGAAGATCACGATCTGGACCCATACCGCCCAGCCGGCCCAGGCCGCGGCCGCCGCCAGCGCGGCGCCGACAGCGAACCAGATGGAGATCAGCGCGGGGGTCAGAACCTCAATGATAACCGCCACTGCCAGTATGAAGATCCATAATAATATCATCATCCGCGTTCTTCCTCCCTTCTGCCGACGCCGGCGGACCGGCAACCCGCATTCTTATCTTTATTATACTATATGTCCATGTGAAGGCGCACCTGGCATTCTGGATAAATCCAGGTAAAATCCCCGGCGGGCGCTCCCCCGGCCGCCTGGCCCGGCAGCCTTTGTCAGGAATTAACAAAATTATCGCGCCGTATCCATATTATATCGGCGCTTGTCACAAGCGCACAAGCAAAACCGAAATATCTCCTTCATCCATCACAAATCTGGCGAAAATTCATGTTTTATGTGCTATATTTTACTTATTCATTTCGTGAAGGAACTGTAAGAAAGTGAAAGGCAACATGGAAACAACGAAAAAAAGATCCAACTTCTCCAGCAAGTTCGGGTTCGTCATGGCCGCCGCGGCATCCGCGGTCGGCCTGGGCAACCTCTGGAGATTCCCCTACCTGGCCGCGAAATACGGCGGAGGCATCTTCCTTCTGGTCTACCTGATCCTGGCGGTGACCTTCGGCTTCGCCATGCTCTGCGCGGAGATCGGCATCGGCCGGAAGACCAAGCTTGCCGCCATCGCCGCCTACCAGAGCCTGGACAAGCGGTTCAGCATCTGCGGCTGGCTTGGCCTCATCATCCCCTGCATGATCACGCCCTACTACTGCGTCATCGGCGGCTGGGTCGTGAAATACTGCCTGGTCTACCTGACCGGCCAGGGCGCCGCCGCCGCGAAGGACGGCTTCTTCAGCGCCGCCATCGGCGCGACCTGGCCGCCCCTCGCCTGGTTCTTCATCTTCCTGGGCATCACTTTCATCGTCGTCCTCCTGGGCGTGGAGAAGGGCATCGAGCGGATCTCCTCCGTCCTCATGCCGGTTCTGATCGTCCTGTCCATCGGCATCGCGATCTATACCTCCACCCGTCCCGGCGCGCTGGCGGGCATTAAATACTACCTGCTCCCCGAATTCTCCAACCTGAGCCCGAAGACCTTCCTGGGCGCCCTGGGCCAGCTCTTCTACTCCCTTTCCCTGGCCATGGGCATCATGGTGACCTACGGCTCCTACATGCGGAAGGAAGACAATATGGAGTCCGCCATCATCCAGATCGACTTCTTCGACTGTCTGATCGCCTTCATCGCCGGCCTCATGATCGTGCCTTCGGTCTACGTCTTCTCCGGCGGCGACACCTCCGCCATGAACCAGGGCGCCGGCCTCATGTTCATCACCCTGCCGAAGGTCTTCGCCTCCTTTAAAGGCGGCTCCT
>CACZTH010000052.1 GCA_902784035.1 uncultured Eubacteriales bacterium | reverse complement strand
TGCTCTATTAAGGTCGCCCAAAATCGCGATCCGAGAAAATCGAAATTATTTGCTAAATCATGCTTGACTCTTCATAGCTGGTCTCCTAAATGCCTTCGAACGGGTTTTCTGACTGATCCCGTCCCGAAATACAATAAAATATCAGTTCTGCGTACATTCGTTCGTTGTAATCCCAAATGAATTAAGGTATAATACAAGCCGAATTATTTCAAATGAGAAAGAGGTTTACTTATAATGAGTCATCCATACAAGACCCGGGAAGGCGGCGCTACTGTCACCGTGTTCGCCCCCTACGACTGTGGGAACCACTGCCCCTTCTGCATTAATAAGGGGGAATACGCCGATACCACTGGCTTCAGCGAGGAAGCGATCCGCGCGTCAATCCGGACCATGGATGAGATCACACCGAGATGCGATTTCGTCTTCACCGGGGGAGAACCCTTCTCCAAGCGGGACAGCCTGCAGCGGATGCTGGACCTCATCCCCACGACACATCGGGTCTTCATCAACACGACCCTGCCCCTGTTCGATGGACAGACGGAACAGGACATCATCGATTTCACAGAGCGGAATAAGGATAAAATCACCTGCATTAATGTCTCCCGTCACCTGGTGAAGTATGTGGAGGAATCTCCCGATCACCTGCTGGCGGATCTTTCCGTGCCGACCCGCGTGAACTGCGTGCTGTATAAGAACTACCCGAAGGAGCAGCTCCCGGACTATCTGGAGCGCTGGACCCGGTATGGGATCCCCGTCCAGTTCCGGTTCGACTATACCGCGACCACGCCGGAAAACCTGTACGACCGGGAAAGCGATCCGATCCTGCCCGCGCTGAACGAGATCGCGGAGTATAAGGGACTGGACGGCTGCCGGATGCGGTGCGGCTTCCATTTCGACTATCAGGGGCTGGAGCTCACTTATCATAAGACCCTTCCCTACAGCACGATCGTGGAGACCGACGAGAACGGCGTCACCTATGACATCCTGTACGATATCATCATCAAGCAGAACGGAGAGATCCGGTCAGACTGGGATGAGACCAAGCTGGATGTGGAGAAATACCGCCGCGTCACCTTCGAGCCCTATGACCTGAAGGTCCTGGAAGGGGAACTGTAAAGTTCCGCGTTATGAGGAGGAAATCATGGATCGTGACTCTCAGGTAAGATTTCGTTCTTTCAAGAGAAGTAAGATTCTTGCGGCCGTGGTGTCTATTGTTTTAGGCGCCACGCTTTTCTTGTGGCCGAAGGCTTCTCTTGACCTCGTCTGCCGGATCATCGCCATCGCCCTGCTGGTGGATGGGATCGTCCTGCTGATTTCAGGCTTCGTCCGGAAGGACGCCGGAAAGGCCGTGCCCCTCATTTCCGGAGTGGTGGCCCTGGTGCTGGGGCTCTGGATCCTGATCAGTCCAGACGCCTTCATCGCCTTCATCCCGACCCTCATGGGCATCATCGTCACAGCGGACGGGGTGTTGAACCTGATGGAAACCGCGACGCTTGGCCGGCAGAAGTATGGGCGCTGGCCTCTCTCCCTGGGCCTCTCCGTATTAACCATCCTGCTGGGGCTGATGCTGATCTTCAAACCCCTCGGAATCGCCAATTTCATCGTCCGTATCCTGGGCGCCGTCATTCTGTATAACGGCATCTCGGACCTGTGGATCGCTTCCCGGATCAGAACCGCGATCGATCCCTCTAAGGTCGTGGAGGATGTGGACGTGGAAGTCCATGAGGAGGACTGATCCGCTTTTTCGATATCTTCCGGCCGGTGCCGCTCCGCGGCGCCGGCCCTTTTTTTCGCGCGTCTTCCCACACTTCCATTAGCGTACCCGGATCTTATAGCTGTTGGACCAGGATGAAAACGCGCCGTTGTAATAGGCCCGAACTTTCACCCGATAGTACTTGCCATGCTCCAGGTGGTAGATGGTCTGGGACTTGGCGTCCGGGAATTTCCGGCTCTTCCAGCCCTTGGCGCCCACCTTCTGATAGCAGACTTCATAATATACCCTACCGGGCACCTTCGAGTAGATCATGCAGATCTTCCCTGATCCAAACCACAGGGCCTGGAAATGAGGCGCGCTGGGCAGGATCCTGTATTGGCAGCGGAGGGAACCCTGGTAGTTTCCAGTCCCGACCAGATCGAGGTACTGGGTCCCGACATTCTTCCGGTCTTTCACATACTGGATCCGGAAGCTGGCCGGGGATTCCTTCCCGGTGACAGGGTCCTTATAGTAGACCTTCACGCCCTTCTGCGTCAGGGGCTTCCCCGTGTACTTCAGATCCCGGATCCCGGTCACCCGGACCGTGCCGGCCATAATCTTCCGTGGAAGGATGGTGAAATAGGCGGTCGCGCTCCCGGTGTAATTGCCGGTTCCCTTCACGGTGACCGACGCCCTGCCCGCGTTCACGTTATTCGAGTAGGTCCTGTCCCCCGTGATGGTCTCCCCGTTCGGCCCCGTGACCTCCGGTTCCTTCGCGGTCCCGTCATAGCTGACGTCCGGAGCCTTGATCTCCTTCAGCTGCTTCGGGGTGATGGTGAAGGACATGGTCTTGGACCCGGTCACCATCGACTTCCCGGTGACCGTGACCTTGGCGCTGCCGGCGTTCACATTATTCTGGTACGTCGCTGTATAATCCCGGCCCTCCTGGAGGCTTCCAGAAGAAATCTCCGGCTCCTGCTCCTCGCCGCTGTACTCCACCGACTTGGCCGCCAGCATGGGCTGGAAGCTGGAAAGCTTGGCCTTCCGGATAGTGAAGCTCCTTGAGACCTTTCCGGTGTAATTGCCGCGGAACGTGACGGTGAGGGTGCCCTTTGTCCCCTCGTTCACAGCGGCGGTCGTATAATCTGTCCCCTTCTTCAGGGATTTCTTTCCCAGCTTGACGGAAACGGATGGGACGATGGTCTCACCGGTATAGGTCCTGGCGGAAATGGCGGAAGTGGAGGCCTTCGCCGCGCTCTTCGGCTTCACGGAGTAGGCGGTTTTCTGAGTGCCCACATAACCTGCCCGGCCCTTCACCGTCACCTGTACGGTGCCGGCGTTCTTCAGATCTCCGCTGTAGGAGACCGTGTAGTATTTCTTGGACAAAAGCTTTCCTTCGGCGCTGTATACGGTCACGGGCTGTTTGACAGAGGTCCCGTCATAGGTCCTGCTCTTGACCCGGACAGTGCCGATGGCATCGGGCTGGATCAGGCGGAAAGTCAGGGTCACGCTGCCGGTGACCTGCCCCTTCCCGGCAACGATAACGGAAGCGGTGCCCGGCTGGACGTTGTTTTTATAAGTACAGGTATAGTCGACGCCTTCCTTCAGACCGGGAATGGTGACGGCCGGCTTCACGGGCTGTCCGGTGACAGCCACGGATGTCTGAGCGAGTCTGGGCGAGAAACTGGAGATGTTCGCCTTCTTGATGGTGAAGTTCCGCTTGATCGTGCCCGTGTAATTCCCCTTCAGCCGGATGGTCAGGGTCCCCTGTCCGGTCAGATTCACAGCGGAAAGGTCATAATCCCTGCCCTTCTTCAGCGTGATCTTCCCGTAAT
>CACZTH010000051.1 GCA_902784035.1 uncultured Eubacteriales bacterium | reverse complement strand
CCTGGTCCATGGGCTCTGGCCCCAGAATTACGGGCTGATCATGGCCTGGCTGGCGGCGGCCATCATGGTGAGCTCCCTGCTCATGTTCGACGTCGAGAAGCATACGCCTTTCGACGCCATGGCGACCATGATCGGGATCATCTATATCATCTTTTTCTCCTTCCACTTCGTCCTGATCGACCAGACGGGGGTCTACAGCGTCCTGAAGTGGCTGGCCCTCCTGTCTGCATTCGGGTCGGACATTTTCGCCTATTTCACGGGCGTCTTCCTGGGAAAGCATAAGATGTGCCCCCACCTGTCCCCGAAGAAGACCATCGAGGGCGCGGTGGGCGGCGTCATCGGGAGCGCTCTGGTCTGCTTCCTCTTCGGCTATTTCGTCTGCCGGGAATTCATGATCAGCTGCATGCTGATCGGCCTGATCGGGTCCCCGATTTCCATGTGCGGCGACCTGACGGCCTCCGCCTATAAGCGGAAAATGGGGATAAAGGACTATGGCAACCTGATCCCCGGCCACGGAGGGATCATGGACCGGTTCGACAGCGTCCTGTTCACGGCCCCCTTCGTCTATTATTACATCGTGGTCGTGCTCCAGCATTTCCACGCAGTGTTTTAAAGGAATAATTCCCCCGGGCGGGCGGCCATTTCCAGGCCTGCTGGTTGCCTGGCGCGCGGACTTTTCCGCGCCGTCCCAGAGCCTTTTCGGGCGGCCATGCGTTCAGACTTCAGCGGGCGGCCCTGCGGCCCCCTGCGGCCCCCCTGCGGATCAGCGGCTGCTTCGGCCGCGGCGGGGATCCCGCGGCATCGATCCCACGGCATGAAGAAAGGAGACAGGATGGAGAAGGACATGAAGAGAGTGACCCTGCTGGGGAGCACCGGATCCATCGGGACCCAGACCCTGGATGTGATCCGGCAGGAGAAGGGCAGATTCCAGGTCCAGGTCCTGACCTGCGGCAGAAACATCGACCGCTTCCGTGGTCAGCTCCGGGAATTCGCCCCGAAGGGGGCGGTCTGCGCCCGGAAGGAGGACCGGGAGCTCCTGGCTGCGGAGTTCCCCGCCATCGAGTTCCACGACGGGGAGGAGGGCCTGGTCTGGGCCGCGGAGCAGGATACGGATCTCCTGGTGAACGCGCTGATGGGCATGCGGGGCCTGGTGCCCACCTACCACGCCATCCAGGCCGGCCACGACATCGCCCTGGCGAATAAGGAGACCCTGGTGGCCGGCGGCCACGTGATCATGGCGGCCGTCCGGGAGAAGGGCGTGAAGCTCCTGCCTGTGGACAGCGAGCACAGCGCCATCTTCCAGTGCCTGGAGGGAAACCGGGGGAAGAGGATCCGCCGGATCCTGCTTACCGCCTCCGGCGGCCCCTTCCGGGGCTGGTCCCACGATGAGCTGGAGAAGGTGACCCCGGAGATGGCCCTGAAGCATCCCAACTGGTCCATGGGGGCCAAGATCACCATCGATTCCGCCACCATGCTGAATAAGGGTCTGGAGATGATCGAGGCGAAATGGCTGTTCGGTGTGGACATCGGAGATATCCAGGTCCTGGTCCATCCCCAGAGCATCCTCCATTCGGCGGTGGAATTCGAGGATCGGGCCGTGATTGGCCAGATGGGGACCCCGGACATGCGGATCCCCATCAGCGTCGCCCTGGCCTATCCGGACCGGCTGGCCCTGGAGGTGCCGGGACTGGATTTCTTCTCCGCGCCGGCCAACCAGCTGACCTTCCAGGAACCGGACAGGGAGACCTTCCGCTGTCTGGCGCTGGCGGAGGAAGCTTCCCGCAGGGGCGGCGGCCAGCCGGTGGTCATGAACGCGGCGAATGAGGTCCTGGTCCAGGCCTTCCTGGATCATCGGATCGGTTTCAACGACATCGAGCGGGGGATCCGGAAGATGATGGACGCCCTGCCGGCGGCGGATTGGGAGCCGGATCTGGAGGAGATCGTGTCCCTGGACCGGGAGACCCGGATCAGGACCGAGCGGGAGGCGGTATGCTGACCCTGGTCCTGGCGGTCCTCCTGTTCCTGCTCATGATCTTTCCCCATGAGCTGGGTCATTTCCTGGCAGCGCGGGCAGTGGGCGTGAAGGTGAATGAGTTCGCCTTCGGAATGGGGCCGGCCCTCTGGCAGAAGCAGGGGAAGGAGACCCTCTATTCTGTTCGGCTTTTCCCGGTCGGGGGCTACTGCGCCATGGAAGGGGAGGACGAGGATTCCGGAGACGACCGGTCCTTCGTCCGGAAACCAGCCTGGGCCAAGATCCTGGTTCTGGCCGCCGGCGCGGCCATGAATGTCCTGATCTGCCTGCTGGTCCTGACCATCCTCTTTACGGTTTCCGGGCATCCCTCGAATTCGTTCCAGTCTGTGTCGGCGGGGTCTCCCGCGGCGGCGGCAGGACTCCGGGCCGGCGACGAGATGGTCGAGGTGGCCGGTGAGCGGAAGGAGCTCTGGTCCGGCCTGGCCACAGCCGTTCAGAAGGGGAAGCCTTTCGACCTGACCATCGGCCGGAACGGGGAGGAGAAGAAAATTCGCCTGGTCCCGGTGAAGGAGGAGGGCCGCTACTGGGTGGGGGTCACCATCCGGGTCAGCCACTCGCCTTTCACCGCGTTGGTCCTGGGCGGGCGGGAAACCCTGTCTATGGCGGGGTCCATGTACCGTGACCTGAAGCTCTTATTCACTGGCGGCGTGAAGGTCACGGACCTTTCGGGACCGGTGGGCATCGTATCCGTGGTCCACGAGACCGCGTCGCAGGGGGCCTTTAACTTTTTCTATTTCCTGGCATTCATCAGTATGAACCTGGCGGTGGTGAACCTGCTTCCCATCCCTGCCCTGGACGGGGGCAGGATCCTGTTCGTCCTGGTCCGGAAGCTGACCCGGGGGGCGGTCTCTGACCACGCCGAAGCCATCGTGAACGCGGCGGGTCTGGTCTTCCTGCTGGGGCTCATGTTGTTCGTGACCTGGAATGACATTTCCAGGCTGATTTTCCGTTCATGAAAGCCTGCTAAGTAAAAGTCAAGTGTAATTCACAAGAATTTGGAGGGATGAAAATGAGCACAACAAACCAGACTGTCTTCAT
>CACZTH010000050.1 GCA_902784035.1 uncultured Eubacteriales bacterium | reverse complement strand
CGACTGCCTGGAAAAGTAGGGCGCTGCCGGTTCGGTCTTTTTTATTCGTAAGAGACGGTATGTGACTCATCCCGTCTCTTTTCGTTTATCCTATAGAAGGTCTGTCGAAGGGCTTTTTGTTTGCCCCGGGCGGACATCCTTTCCAGTATTTACTATATTCAGGAAGCATGATATAATCAATGAATCGTGACAGGCGGGAAAGGAGGCTGTAAGGATGACTATTTTGAAGTTCGTTTTCAGCGTCCTCGTCTGTCTTCCCCTGGCCTATGTGGTCTTTTTGCTGGTCCGGGAGCTGGGTAAGGAGGCCTCGGAGAGGGGAAAGAACGATGAGTGACAGGCAGGGCCGGCGGGGGCTCTTCATTACCTTCGAGGGAATGGACGGGTCCGGGAAGTCGACGCAGATCGCTTATTTAGAGGCTGAACTCAGGGCGCTGGGCCGGGAGGTCCTGGTCCTGCGGGAGCCTGGAGGGACCCCGGTAGGGGACTGGATCCGGGCTTTGCTGCTGGATCCTGCTTTTTCGGAGATGGAACCGGTCACGGAAATGCTGCTCTACGCGGCGTCCCGGGCACAGCTTGTGCGGGAGAGGATCCGGCCGGCTCTGGCGGATGGAAAGATCGTGGTATGTGACAGGTTTCTGGATTCCAGTCTGGCCTACCAGGCGGCGGGCCGGGGACTGGACGGACTTGTCATGGAGGTCAACCGCTGCGCGGTGGATGGGCTCCAGCCGGATCGGACATTTTTCATAGATGTCCCGCCTGCGGCGGGCCGGTCCAGGATCTCGGGGAACCGGGAGTTAGACCGGATCGAGCGGGAGAACGAGGACTTCCAGAACCGTGTCTATGCGGGCTTTCTGGCGGTAGCCGAACGGGACCCGGGCAGGGTCCTGGTGATCGACGGCAGGCAGGAGCCGGAGACCGTGAGGAACGCGGTGTGGAGCTCCGTCGAGGAATTGTTGAGATCGGAGGAGGCCTGAGATGGCGGGGCTTTCCGCCTATGAGGGCTGCGGGAAGGCGGTGGTCCGTCTGGAGCAGGCGCTTCGGGCCGGCCGGGCCGCCCATGCCTATTTAATCGAAGGCGATTTTAATACGGATAAGGAGGGGTTCGCCCGGGCTTTCGCCCAGGCCCTTTTGTGCCCGGTCCTGCCCGGTGTGGGCTGCGGCCGCTGTCCGGTCTGCCGGAAGGTGGCGGACGGGAACCATGAAGACCTGTACTGGATCAGCCCGGAGACGAAGGCGGGGAGCCAGAAGGCTTCTGTCCGAAACGAGGCGGTGGAGGCGCTCCAGGGCGACCTCCTGACCCGGCCGTCCGGCGGAGACCGGAACGTGGCGGTGATCGCCGGGGCGGACACCATGACGGACCGCGCCCAGAACCGGCTTTTGAAGACCCTGGAAGAGCCGCCTTCCAGCGCGGTGCTCCTGCTCCTCTCGGAGAACCGGGAGCTGCTGCTCCCCACCATCCGGTCCAGGACCGTGGGGATCCGCCTGGCCGCGTTCGGCGCGGCGGAAGGAAATGAAGCGGGCATGGGAAGGCCCGGGGCGGGCGACGACCCGGGCAGGCCGGGAAGGTCCCAGGCCCTGACGGCGGCGTCGGACCTGCTCCGGCAGATCCGGCAGGGGGCGGTCTTTTTCGATCTGAAAGACCGCGTAGATCATGAAGTGAAGTCCCGGGAGGAGGCCATGGCCTTTCTCGACGGGTTGGAAAGCGCGCTTTCCGGCGGGATGCGCGGGGAATCGGATGAAGACGAGCGGGCGCTGGCCGCCCGGGGAGCTGTTCTGGTGGAGGAAGCCAGGCGGAAGCTCCTTCGGAATGGGGTTCCGAAGTATGCGCTCCGGGAGCTGGTACTGAAGCTCCAGGCTCTGGTCCCGCGGGGGAGCGGCAGGAGGATAGAATGACGGAAGTGATTGGGGTCCGTTTCCGAGAGACGGGCAAGACCTATTATTTCGATCCCGCGGGCCTGACGGCGGCAGCGGGCGACGGGGTGATCGTGGAGACGGCCCGGGGCCTGGAATATGGGATTGTGAGCATCCCGCCCCGGGAGATGAAAGACGAGGATATCCGTCACAGCCTGAAGAAGGTGGTACGGGTGGCCGATGAGAAGGACATCCGCCGCCATGAGGAGAATAAGGCCAAGAAGGGCCGGGCCATGGAGATCTGCAGGCAGAAGATCCAGGAGCACGGCCTCGACATGAAGCTGATCGACGTAGAATATACCTTTGATAATAATAAGGTGATCTTCTACTTCACCGCCGACGGCCGGGTGGACTTTCGCAACCTGGTGAAGGACCTGGCGAGCGTCTTCCGCATGCGGATTGAGCTCCGGCAGGTCGGCGTCCGTGATGAAGCCAAGATGCTGGGCGGCATCGGCTGCTGCGGAAGGTCCCTTTGCTGCGCGACCTGGCTGACGAATTTCCAGCCGGTCAGCATTAAGATGACCAAGACCCAGAACCTGTCTCTGAACCCGGCGAAGATCTCCGGGGTCTGCGGCAGGCTCATGTGCTGTCTGAAATATGAGAACGAGATTTACCAGGAACTCAGGAAGGACCTGCCCGAGGTAAACGAGCGAATCCGGGACGCGGAAGGAGACCTGTATAAGGTGATCGAGGCGAACGTCCTGACGGGCAGGGTCCGGGCCCGGAAGCTCACGGGTGAGAAGGATGAATATGGCCGGGATAAGCTGGAGAGTGAGGTCACGGCCTTCCATAAGTCGGAGGTGGAGCGCCTGGGGAAGGAGCGCCGCCAGAATCAGCCCAGGAAGAAGAAGGAGCCCCGGGAGGGAAGCCTCCAGCGGGAAGCCTCAGACAAAGGCGTCCCCGCCGGGCGTTCCGGGTCCCGCCGCGGCGGAAAACGCCGGAGAGGCGGCCGGGATCAGGGGCAGGAGCCAGGCGGCAGGCCAATTCGCACCCCGGAGGCGCAGGGTGAGGGAAGGGACGATGAGAACCGGGCGGCTCGGGCGGCTGTCCAGTCAGATTCCCAGCCAGCCGCGGTCAGTGTTCCCGAGGCCGGCCCTGAGGGCCAGGCAGAGCAATAGAATCAAAGGAGTTTTGGAGGTAATCCATGGTTACGATCAACCTGAAAAGCGCGATGATTATCCTGGTGCTGGCGGCCCTGTTCGTCCTGCTGGTCTACCTGATCCTGCTGGTGAAGAACCTGATCCCCGCGGTGAAGAACATCTCGAAGGTTTCTGAGGACGCGGGCATCGTGTCCGGCGTCGTGGCAGACCGGACGGAAGACGTGGACGGGATCCTGGGTGACCTGGGCGCCGCGGTGAAGGACGTGTCGAACGCCGTCCAGGGGAAGCAGAATTTCATCGGCGCGGTGACCAACCTGGGAAAGGCGGCGGCTTCCACGGCGTCCTATATGAAGGACGCGAAGGAGAAGAAGGAAGAGAAAGAGTGGCGGGAAGAGAAGAAACGCCGCGCCCGCGAGCGGAAATCCCGGAAGTCTGAGAAATAAAGAGAAACGGTTACAGGAGGAAGAGAATGAAAGCGACTGGCATCGTGAGGCCCGTGGATGCCCTGGGCCGGGTGGTGATCCCGGTGGAGCTCCGCAGGAACCTGGGGATCGAGACGAATGATTCCCTGGAGATCTATGTGGATGGGCCCTACATCATGCTGAAGAAATACCAGCCAGCCTGTGTCTTCTGCGGCGAAGTGAAGGATGTCCGAGTGATCCACGGGAAGTGCGTCTGTCCCAAGTGCATCGAAGAGCTGAAGAATCTGTAGGACGGGAGCGAGAAGTGGCGAAACTATTAGTACAGAAAAGCGGTCCGCTGAATGGCATCGTCGACATCAGCGGGGCGAAGAACGCGGTGCTTCCCCTGATGGCGGCGGCCCTGCTTCCGGAGGAGACCTGCACCATTGACGATGTGCCCGCCCTCCAGGACGTTCGGGTCATGGAGGACATCCTGACGTCGCTGGGCGCGAAGGTGGAGCAGAAGGAGCCCCATGTGCTGGAGATCAGCGTTCCGGGGGAACTCGCCAATGTGGCGGATTATGAGCTGGTGAAGCGGATGAGGGCGTCCTTCCTGGTCATGGGGCCCCTTCTGGCACGGACCGGCAGCGCGAAGGTCCACATGCCCGGCGGCTGCACCATCGGCGCCCGGCCCATCGACCTGCACCTGAAGGGCTTCCGGGCCCTGGGGGCGGAGATCATCATGCGGGACTATTCCGTAGAAGCCAGGGCGCCCCGGGGCGGCCTGGTGGGCGCCTCTGTTTACCTGGACTTCCCCAGCGTGGGCGCGACGGAAAACATCATGATGGCCGCGGTCCTGGCCAGCGGGACCACCACCATCGAGAACGCGGCGGAGGAGCCGGAGATCGTTGATCTGGCCAATTTCCTGAATAAGATGGGGGCCAGGGTGAAGGGCGCCGGCACGGACACGGTGAAGATCGAAGGGGTCAGGCACCTCCACGGGGCCTACCATACGGTGATCCCGGACCGGATCGAGACCGGGACCTTCATGCTGGCGGCGGCCATCACCCGGGGCGAGGTCCTGATCCGGAACGTGGTGCCGGATCACATTAAACCCATTTCGGCCAAGCTGCGGGAGTGCGGCGTCATCGTGGAGGTGGCGGACGAGGGCATGTACGTGGTGGCGGACCGGAAGGAGCTGACCGCCACTGACATTAAGACCCTGCCCTATCCGGGCTTCCCGACGGATATCCAGTCGCCTTTCATGGCCTTCCTGGCCACGGTGAAGGGGCCCAGCACGGTCATAGAAACCGTCTTCGAGAACCGGTTCATGCATGTGGCGGAGCTGAACCGGATGGGGGCTGATATTAAGGTATCGGGAGACCGGGCCCTGGTGAAGGGCGGCGCCCGGCTGGAGGGCGCTCAGGTCATCGCCACCGACCTTCGGGGCGGAGCGGCGGTGGTCCTGGCTGGCCTGGCGGCCGAGGGGACTACTGAAGTCTCCGAGATCTACCATATTGAACGGGGATATGAGAACTTCGTGGAGAAATTCCGGGGCCTGGGGGCCAATATCCTGAGGATTAACGACTAGCGGGAAGAGACGCGGAGGCGCTTCCGCCGGGGCGGAGCGCCTGGCGGGGCGTCTTTTGTCATTTCGCGGGCGGTGGGAGCGCCTGGAGAGGCGTCTTTTGTCATTTCGCGGACGATGGGAGCGCCTGGCGGGGCGTCCTTTGTCCTGAACAGGGCGGCGGAAGCGCTGCCCGGGCGGCTTTTTTGTTCATCCCGGCCGGGATGAGGAGGAATGAAATGGCGGACATTAAATACCTGGAGCTTTTGTCGAAGGATTATCCGAATATTCAGGCGGCGTCGGCGGAAATCATCAACCTGAACGCGGTCCTGGCCCTGCCGAAGGGGACGGAGTATTTCTTCAGCGACCTCCACGGGGAGCATGAGGCCTTCATCCACATGATGAAGAGCGCGTCGGGGACCATCCGGGCCAAGATCGACGAGCATTACGTGGGGATCCTGAGCGCGAAGGACCGCTATGACCTGGCCGCCCTGATCTACAATCCGGAGGCGGAGATCGCCCGGCGGAAGAAGTCAGGGGAAGATTTCGACGACTGGTGCCGGACGGTGATTTACCGGCTGGTCACGATCTGCCAGTCGGTGTCGACGAAATATACCCGGAAGAAGGTCCGGCGCCGTCTGCCCCGGTACCTGGATTACGCCATGGATGAGCTCCTCCACGCGGACGACGAGGAGAATAAGGCCCATTATTACCACGAGATCATCAACACGGTGGTGGAGTGCGGGATCGCGGAGACCTTCATCACCAAGCTGGCGGAGGCCATTTCCAGTCTGGCGGTGGACCAGCTCCACATCATCGGGGACATCTTCGACCGGGGCGCCCATCCGGACAGTATCCTTGACTTTCTTCTGAGCTACCACGATGTGGACTTCCAGTGGGGCAACCACGACATCGTCTGGATGG
>CACZTH010000049.1 GCA_902784035.1 uncultured Eubacteriales bacterium | reverse complement strand
CTTCCCAGGTCATGAAGCCGACCAGGAGGTTCTTCCCCAGAGAGATTTCGCCCAGGTCCGTGGAAGGACCATCCGCGATGACCTCACCGGCCTCGATGTGCTCCCCATGGGAGACGATGGGCCGCTGGTTGATGCAGGTTCCCTGGTTGGACCGCTTGAATTTCAGGAGAGAATACTCATCCTGACCGCCGTCCTCATCCCGGGTGATGACGATGTTCTCCGCGTCCACGAAGGCCACCACGCCGGCGTGCTTGGCCAGGATCACGACGCCGGAATCCCGGGCCGCCTTATACTCCATGCCCGTGCCCACGTAGGGAGCCTCGGTGACCAGAAGAGGCACTGCCTGCCGCTGCATGTTGGATCCCATCAGGGCCCGGTTGGCGTCATCGTTCTCCAGGAAGGGGATCATGGCGGACGCCACCGAAACGACCTGCTTCGGCGAAACATCCATCATGTCGATGTCTTCTTTATTAAACAGGGCGATCTCGCCGCCGACGCCCCGGGCGGCGACCTTATCGTTCACGAAATGACCTTCCTCGTCCAGGGGCTCGTTGGCCTGGGCGATGATGAGGAGCTCTTCCTCATCCGCGGTCACATACTTCACGTCCTTCGTGACGATGCCCTTCTCCTTATCGACGATCCGGTAGGGAGTCTCGATAAATCCGTATTTATTGATCACCCCATAGGTGGTCAGAGAACCGATCAGACCGATGTTCGGTCCTTCAGGGGTCTCGATCGGGCACATCCGCCCGTAATGAGAATGGTGGATATCCCGGACTTCGAAACCGGCGCGCTCTCTGGACAGACCGCCGGGGCCCAGAGCGGACAGGCGCCGCTTATGGGTCAGTTCGGACAGGGGGTTGTTCTGGTCCATGAACTGGGACAGCTGCGAGGAACCGAAGAATTCCTTCACCGCCGCCGTCACCGGCCGGATGTTGATCAGCGCCTGCGGCGTGGTGACATCGATGTCCTGAATGGTCATCCGCTCACGGACGGCCCGCTCCATCCGGGCGAGGCCGATCCGGAACTGGTTCTGGAGCAGCTCACCCACGCTCCGGAGACGCCGGTTGCCCAGGTGGTCGATATCGTCCACACTGCCTACTCCCCAGTTCAGGTTCAGAATGTAGCTGACAGAGGCTACGATATCCGCCATCACGATATGCTTGGGAGACAGCTCGTCCTTCCGCTCCGCCAGTGTCCTCTGCAGGTCCTCGTCGGACAGATTCTGGTCCAGGATCTCCCGCAGGACCGGATAATAGACCTTATTCTCAGGGATCTTCAGCGGCGTCACGTCCACGTCCCGGCCTTCCAGGAAGGGATCGATCAAAACGAACTGGTTGCCGATGACCTTCGTCTCCATCCCGTCACGGATGGGGCTGTAAACCGTCACCGCCAGGACGCCCGCGTCCTCGATGGCGGCCGCCAGCTTCCGGCTGATCTTCTGGCCTTTCTCGGCCATGATCTCGCCCGTGCTCGGATCTGTCACGTCCTGGGCCGCGACCATGTCCACCAGACGGTCAGACAGGCCCAGCTTCTTATTATACTTATACCGGCCCACATGCGCGACGTCATAGCGCTTGGGGTCGAAAAACAGCGAATTCAGAAGGGATTTCGCCGAATCCACCGTCGGGGGCTCACCGGGACGGAGCTTCTTATAGATCTCCTTCAGGGCAGACTCCTGGTCTGTGGTGGTATCCTTCTCCAGGGTCTTCATCAGCCGCTCGTCCATCCCGAAGGTATTCAGGATCTCCTCATTAGACTGCATGCCCAGGGCACGGAGGAGGATGGTCAAAGGCTGCTTCCTCGTCCGGTCCACACGGACAGAGATGATCTCGTTGGAATCCGTCTCATACTCGATCCAGGCGCCCCGGGTCGGAATGATCTGAGCGGAATACAGCTGCCGGTTGGACTTATCCGACTCAACACTGAAATAAGGCCCGGGGGACCGGACCAGCTGCGTAACGATGACACGCTCGGCGCCGTTATAAATAAAAGTGCCCTGCTCCGTCATCAGCGGGAAATCGCCCATGAAGACTTCCTGTTCCTTCACCTCGCCGGTCTCCTTATTGACGAGGCGGACACGGACCTTCAGAGGGGCGGCATAGGTCACGTCACGTTCCTTGCACTCCTCCTGTCCGTACTTCGGGGGATCACTCAGGGCGTAATCGAGGAACTCCAGACTCAGGTTGCCCGCGTAATCCCGGATGGGCGAGACATCATCGAAGACTTCCTTCAGGCCCTCATCGAGGAACCAGCGGTAGGACTGGGTCTGTATGTCGATCAGATTGGGCATGGGCCACACTTCATTGATCTTTCCAAACGACATACGCTCTTTTCTACCAACGCTGATTGGTTTCGGCATGATCATCACTCCTTATACGCTCACTCTTATGCGCTTGCATGGCAGTCTAATATTTTACCCCGTACACATCAAAGTGTCAAGCGTTTCTCGAATTATTTATCCGTCTGCCCGCATTTTCAAGGATACCGGAAAATAGCGAAAACAGGACCGGGGCGCCTGCATCCCGCAGACGCCCGGTCCTGTAAACTTCTCGAAGGGTCTATTTACTTCAGCTCCACGCCGGCGCCGACTTCTTCCAGCTTGGCCTTAATGGACTCGGCCTCTTCCTTCTCCACGCCTTCCTTGACGTTGGAGGGAGCGCCGTCGACCAGAGCCTTCGCGTCCTTCAGGCCCAGACCGGTGATCTCTCTGACGACCTTGATGACCTTAATCTTCTGGTCGCCGATCTCCTTCAGAACGACGGTGAACTCGGTCTGCTCTTCCTCAGCGGCAGCGGCGCCACCAGCAGGAGCCACAGCAACAGCGGCAGCGGCGGAAACACCGAACTCCTCTTCACAGGCCTTCACGAGCTCATTCAGCTCAAGCACGGACATGCCCTTCAGGGCCTCAATGATCTGCTCCTTATCCATTGTTATTTCCTTTCTGATCTTAATGTAAGATGCTTTCGTATTAAGAAACGGGGACCGCATCCAGCGCGGTTCACCCTTTGTCTCACGACGGGCTTACTCAGCCGGCGCGGCCTCTGCCGCCGGGGCTCCCTCACCCTGCTTCTCGGCGATGGCGTTCACCACACGGGCGAAGGAGGCGACAGGCGACATGACGCTGCCCAGGAACCTGGCCAGCAGCTGCTCCCTGCCCGGGATGTCAGCGACCGTCTTGATCCCTTCAGCGTCATAGAAGGTTCCTTCCACGACGCCGCCCTTAAAGGCCATCTTATCGAATTTCTTGATTTCGCCCTTCAGGACTCTGGCGGGCGCGGTGGCGTCCTCCTTACTGATGGCGATGGCGCTGGGGCCGGCCATGACCTCGGCCAGAGGCGCGAACTCGGTGCCTTCCACCGCTCTCTTCATGAGGGTGTTCTTATAGACGCCATAGTCCACACCGGCTTCACGGAGCGTTTTACGCATCTCGTTCGCCTGAGCCACGGTGGTCCCCATGTAATCGATGATGACAGCGGACTGGGCTCCATCGAGCTTGGCCCGGATCTCATCGATCACTGCCTGCTTCTGCTTCTTTGCTTCGTCAGACATCGGTTCTCCTTTCTGCGGAAAGGGCTTTCGTCCCCTCCACGGATGATTGATTACCGGTACGGCATATGAAAGGCCCTGTCATAGACAGGGCCGATACTTCTATATATCGTACCTCGGCGGGATATTAAGCTTTCGCACCCGCTGTCTACGGTGATTGATCTCTAATTCAGTTGTCAGAACGATCTCAGCCGAGGGCGGAGGTATTGACCTTCACGCCAGGCCCCATCGTGGTGGTGACCGTCACGCTCCGCAGGTACTGGCCCTTGGCGGCGGCGGGCTTCGCCTTAATGATGGCGTTCATCAGCGCGTTGAAGTTCTGCTCCAGCTTCTCAGGGCCGAAGGACTTCTTGCCAATGACGGTGTGGATGATGTTCTGCTTATCCAGACGATACTCGACTTTACCGGCTTTAATGTCAGCCAGGGCCTTCTCCAGGTCCATCGTCACCGTTCCGGACTTCGGGTTCGGCATCAGTCCCTTAGGACCAAGCAGACGGCCCAGACGTCCAACCACACCCATCATATCCGGGGTGGCGACGACCACGTCGTAATCGAACCAGTTCTCGTTCTTGATCTTATCCGCCATATCTTCTGCGCCTACGAAATCAGCGCCGGCCTTCTCAGCTTCTTCAGCCTTCGCGCCCTTGGCAAAGACCAGAACACGGACTTCCTTACCAGTTCCGTTGGGAAGCACGACGGCGCCTCTGACCTGCTGATCCGCGTGACGTCCATCGACGCCCAGACGGATATGGATCTCAACGGTCTCATCGAACTTCGCGGTACCCAGCTCGGAGACCAGCTTCATCGCTTCCTGCACATCGTACAGGTTCGATCTGTCGTACTTCTCCAGAGCCGCTCTGTAATTCTTTCCTCTCTTAGCCATTCTTTCCTCCTTGTGGTACCAGCGGACATCTCTTAAGATATCCTCCCACAACGCTACTCTTCTACAACGATGCCCATGCTTCGCGCGGTGCCCTTCACCATCGAGGTGGCGGCTTCCAGCGTATTCGCATTCAGATCCGGCATCTTGATCTTCGCGATCTCCTGAGCCTGCTCCAGGGTGATGGTAGCCACCTTGTTCTTATTCGGCTCGCCGGAGGCCTTATCGATCCCAGCCGCTTTCTTCAGCAGAACTGCCGCGGGCGGGGTCTTCGTGATGAACGTGAACGATCTGTCCGCGTAGACCGTGATGACAACCGGGATGATCATTCCCTGCTGATCCTGAGTCTTCGCGTTGAACTGCTTGCAGAAGTCCATGATGTTCACGCCGTGCTGACCAAGTGCAGGTCCTACCGGGGGCGCGGGGTTCGCGCTTCCTGCTGGGATCTGCAGCTTGATGTAGCCTTCGATCTTCTTCGCCATGATGCTCCTCCTTTCTTATTGTAATTTATCAACCTGGCCGAACTCCAGTTCAGCCGGCGTATCTCTGCCGAACATCGAGATCTTGACCCAGAGCGTCTGCTTGTCCTGATTGATCTCCAGGACCTCACCCATGAAGCCCTCGAAAGGACCGCTGATGATACGCACTGAATCACCGACCTTAACGTCCAGATCGATATCGTGTTTTTCGATGCCCATTCTGGCCACTTCTTCCGGCAGAAGAGGCACAGGCTCGGAACCATGTCCGACGAATCCCGTCACACCTTCCGTGTTACGGACCAGGTACCAGGTTTCGTTATTGACCACCATCTTAATGATCACATAGCCCGGGAACATCTTCCTGGTCTTGATCCGGCGCTGGCCATCCTTCATTTCCACCACGTCTTCCGTGGGAACGACGATGTTCAGGATCATATCCTGCATGCCCCGGTTCTCGACCATCTTCTCTATATTGACTTTTACCTTATTCTCATAGCCGGAATAAGTATGAACGACGTACCAGTTGGCCTCTCCGTCGCCGCGAAGACCCTCGCCCTCCAGCGGCGAAAAGATATTGGTCGTCTTTTTTTCTTTTTCCTCTGTCATCCCGTCTCTTCCCGTGATTCTATGAGGCAGTCGTCAGGACAGACTGACGCCGAACGCGGCCTTCATCGCGGCCAGGACGCCGGTGTCAATGAGCCAGAATCCCAGCGCGAAAACCGCGCAGGTGGCGATCACGACGACCGTATAAGTGCCGAGTTCCTTCCTGGTAGGCCAAATGACCTTCCCCAGCTCGGTCCGTACACTCTTCCAATATTCCCTGGTGCTGCCCTTCTTCTTCTTCGGCTTCTGCGCGTTCATCCTGCGGGCCTGCTCGACAGCCTTCGTCGTCTTCGGCTTCGCGGAACCGCTGGAAGCGTGGCTGTTACTCAGTCTGTTCTTCTTCGCCATGTCGCCGATCCTTACTTGGTCTCCTTATGAACCGTTTCCTTACGGCAGAAAGGGCAATACTTCTTCAGCTCCATCCTGTCGGGGTTATTCTTCTTATTCTTCATCGTGTTATAGTTTCTCTGCTTGCACTCGGTGCATGCCAGCGTGACCCTGACTCTCATCGTGACCTCCGATTTTCCTGCAATCTAATTCAGAGCCGGTCTCCGGCTCTGTAGATAACGAACAAAATGATGCTTTATATTCATAACATAGATTCCCCTGCCTGTCAAGGAAAATGAACCCGGCGAAGGGAAGAAAACGAAAAGAGACGGGATGAGTCACATACCGTCTCTTACGAATAAAAAAGACCGAACCGGCAGCGCCCTACTTTTCCAGGCAGTCG
>CACZTH010000048.1 GCA_902784035.1 uncultured Eubacteriales bacterium | reverse complement strand
TGACCCCTGACAGGATCTGGTTCTTCGCGGCGGGCACCATGACCGTATAGATCATCTGCCATCTGGTCGCGCCCATGCCCAGGGAAGCCAGCCGGTAGGAATCCGGCAGAGACCGCAGGGCGTCGGTGGAAAGGGTGGTGATGGTCGGGAAGATCATCACCGCCAGCACGATGCCGGCAGCCAGGACAGAATAGCCGCCCATGGGGGCGTGGAACTTGTCCCGGATGAAGGGGACCAGGATCGCCAGACCGACCCAGCCGTAGATGACGGAGGGGATGCCGACGAAGATCTCGATGGCGGGCTGGATGAACCGCTTGCCCAGATCGGGCCGGATCTCCGCGATGAAGACCGCGGCCGCCAGACTGAAAGGCAGCGCGATGAGCAGGGCCAGTCCGCAGGTCATGAGAGAGCCAAGGATGTAGATCCTGGCGCCCACCTGGCCGCCGCCCTCAGTGGTATCGCTGGGATTCCACTTGGAGCTGAACAGGAATTCTCCGATAGTATGATGGAACTTGGTGAAGGTTCCGTTGCCCTGAACGATCAGAAAGATGATGATGGCCAGGGTGAGCGCTATAATGAAAATACCGCAAATCGTAGAGAGGCCCCTGCCCAGATATTCCTTTCTGAACAGGGAGCCATTAGAAGAACTGTTCCTCATTTATGAGTTGCCTCAGCCTCTTTCGTCATCTTGCTGATAACACCATAACCGAGCTTCTCAATGTTCGCAGCGTTGTCATCGCCGGCCACGTACTTGATGAACGCGTCGCGGGCAGCGTTATCCTTATCCTTCTGGACATACATGTGCTCATAGCTCCAGACCTTATACTTGCCGCTGTAGGCGTTGTCCAGGCTGGGCTCGACACCGTCGATCTTCACAGCGACAGCCTTATCAGCGTTGACCAGGTAGGACAGAGCCACATAAGCGATCGCGCCCTTATTCTTCTGGACGGTCTCCATCAGAGTACCGGAGTCATCGTTCTCGAGTGCGGACTTAGAAGATTCCTCAGCGCCGCCGATGGCGTACTTCTTGAACGTAGCTCTGGTGCCGGAAGAAGCGGGACGGGTCACGAGCATGATCTTCAGATCCGGACCATTGACCTGCTTCCAGTTGGTGATCTTGCCGGTGAAGATGTCGGTGAGCTGCTGGGTGGTCAGGTTGTCAACGCCCAGATCCTTATTCACGACCGGAGCCACAACCATGACAGCGACCTTATTATCAGTAAGCTTGGCTGCCTGGTCCTTATCGAGCTTCTCCTCGGCGGCCACATCGGAATTGCCGATATCGACAGAACCGTCAGCGACCTGCTTCAGACCGGTGCCGGAACCACCGCCGTTGACGGAAACCGTCACATCGGGGTTGGCCTTCATGAAGTCCTCGGCGGCCTGCTGAGCCAGAGGCTGCAGCGCGGAAGAGCCGGACGCGGTGACTTCGCCGGACAGCTTGGTCTCAGTCTTCGAGCTGGAAGAACCGCAGGCCGTGAAGACGCCCACACAGAGCGTCAGCGCCAGAGCCAGGCTGGCAGCCTTCATTAGCTTGGATCGTTTCATTCTTCATTTCCTCCCTTTGAGTGGCAACCGCCGCGGGCACTCCAATCAGCCCGCTTTCATTCTTTCCTCACGGTTGTATCGTCATTTTAGGGGGGCATGATAAAATCTGAAAGCATGGTCCTGTAAAATGCATGTAAAAGCGCCCATCCAGCCCTCCTTTACCTGTCTTTTCAGGAACAAAAAAAGATGCCTTCCGGCATCTTCGGCGCGCGTTCAGAGAGCGCGGCGGGAACCGCTCCCGGCGGTCGACCTCAATCTCCAGGGATCCGGTATCTTCCGCGCGCGGAATTGGAGCGGCCGATGGTGCCGCCCTCGTCAGCTCCTCGCCATCTCAGAATGAAAGTAATCCATGAAAAGCCCCGCGATCAGGACCTCACATCCCCCGGCGGCCAGTCCGCCCAGGACATCGGTCAGATAATGAACGCCCAGGTAGACCCGGATGAAGGCGATCAGGAAGGGCAGGCAGAGGAGGCCAGCCGCAAGCCACCTGCGGCCGCCCACGTCCTTCATGTTCCGGACCGCCAGGAAGGCCAGAAGGCCGTAGAAGACCATGCCGTTCATGGAATGGCCGCTGGGGAAGGACCAGCCATGCTCCTGGACCAGCCACATGGCGGAATCCGGCCGGGGACGGGCGAACGCCGACTTCAGGCCGCGGTAGACCAGAAAGAAGACCGCCTGGTAGCAGGCCTGGGGGATTCCGACGCGTTTCCGGGTAGCCGGAATGATCAGGAGGACAGCGATGACACCTACGATGAAGGTGGTGCCGGCCAGATGGGTCAGGAGGAGGAAGAGGCGGTTCGTGGCAGGCGTCCGGATGCTGTAAGCCCAGAGGCGGACCTGATCATCGATCTGCTGGGGCAGCTCTGTCTCCTGGCATATCGCCAGAACCAGAAAGACCGCGGCGAGGAGGACCGCCAGGACCCAGCGGAGAGTGGCGTGGGGCACCTCCCGCCAGGGGGTGTGGGTCTTCGGGAATTCTCTCTGCATGTCACGCTCCTTTCAGCGGGCGTCTGCCCTCATCTGCCGGCTCCATTCCGGCCGTCTCCCCCCGCCCCAGCGCCTTCCGCCCGACCTGGTTTCCGACCGCCGGTTTTCCCTCGCTTGCCAACTCCCGCCGCTCGTTCTATACTGAGAATACATTCAGGAAAGGGAGTATCTATGAGTCTTCTTACCAGCATTCCCGGGGGCATTAAGTTCCTCGGCACCATCAGAAAATACGATCATTACGCAAAGGACGTGGAGGCTGCCCGGGCAGCCGGCGACCCCGCCGAGGAAAGGCGGGTCATCGCGGACTGCACCGCGAAGTGGGCCCAGTACGCCTTCGACTGCTTCGACGTGCGGCTGGAAGTGAAGGGCCGGGAGAACATTCCCGAGCAGGACGGTTACGTCATCATCTCCAACCATCAGGGCTACCTGGACATCCTGGCCATCATCCTGGCCTTCTCCGGTCACCAGACCGGCTTCATCGCGAAGGAGGAACTTCAGAAGATCCCCTATATCGGCCGCTGGATCGGCCTCATCCGAGGCCTGTTCATGGTCCGGGGCAATGCCCGGGAATCACTGAAGGTCATGAAGGACGGCGCCGAACTTGTCAAACAGGGCTACAACCTGACCATCTTCCCCGAGGGCACCCGGTCCCGGAGCGACGAGATGGGCCCCTTCAAGCCCGGCAGCTTCAAGCTGGCCACGAAGGCGAAGGCCCCGGTGGTCCCGGTCACCATCCACGGCTCCTACAGGTTCTTCGAGATCGATAAGTCCATCCATAAGGGCATCACGATCCAGGTGGTCATCAGCCCCGTCATCGAGACGAAGGACCTGGACCGGAAGAAGACCGCGGAAATGGAGAAACTGGTCCCCCAGATCATCTCCTTCGAATTGAAGAAGCTGCTCTCCCTGGAGGCGAAGGCCGCCCGGGAAAAGGAAGCCGCCAGGAAGGACGCCGGCAGGGCCGACGGCGCGCGATAGACGCCGGGCCCCGCTCCGTTACTCCCCGTGACTGGACACCCCGCTGCCGGTGATGGGGATCTTTTCTCCGCCTACAGCGGAAGCCTTCGATCGGACTTTAAAGAAATCTTTGTTCCTGGCCAGGACCTCCCGCAGTTCCCTGCCCGCCTGGCCGCTGTATTTCTTCTGGTCCGCCCCCACGCCCACGGCCTTCAGGCCCAGGTGGCGGGCGATGTAGAGGGCCCGGTACATGTGGTAGGTCTGGGTGACCACCACCATCCGGCTCACCTCGAAGATGCTGTCCGCCCGATACATGGATTCATAGGTGGAGAAGCCCGCGTGGTCACAGAAGATGTCCGCCGAGGGGATCCCCTTCTTCAGCATGTAATGGAGCATGACGTGGATTTCGTTATGGGTCACGGTCCCGTTATCCCCGGTCAGGAGGACCTTCTTCGCGGCCCCCGCCCGGTAGAGCATGACAGCGGTGTCCAGCCGGTCCTTCAGCATGGGGGTCGGGGTCTCCCGGTCCACGATGCCGGCGCCCAGGACCATGACGCACTGGGGGTTGGCCTTCTTCAGGGCAGCGATGTCCTTCTTCGTCAGAGTCTTATGCGTGGGGCTGATGGAAACAGCCACGGATGACCTCTCATCCTTCACGATCTGGCTGTTAATGGTGGTGATGACGATGCCGGCCGCCGCCAGGGCGATGACCAGAGCGAGAATAATCCATTGGATGATTTTCTTCAGCATGTGCGTTCTTTCGTATCGTAAATAATCCTCATAAATGGAGACGGGGCCCTGGACGGCCTGCTCTCCGCCCGGGCCTCTGACGGACCGGGCGGCTGGAGAACGAGCCTGACCCTCCTGTTCCCTACTCCGTGGTACTGATGATGGTTTCGTTGGATTTATCGATCTGACTGACCTTCATGTTCTTCGCGTCTTCAGGATCCACCTTCTGTTTCAGGCCCAGCAGGCTGGGACCCAGGTAGACCGTCTTCAGGGTCTTCCCCCGGAGGGAAATCTTCGACTGCTCTGTGAAATTCTGGCCCTTAATATAGTACTTGCCAGCCACGTTCACCACCTGGTCCACCTTAATGGTCTTCACGCCCATCTTCATGCCAGCCTTCTTGAAGGGATTCTTCCCTCCATAGATATAATCCTGGCCGTAGAGCATGTCGTAGCCCAGCATTTTCAGGTTCTTCAGGTAGGTCGGGGACTTATGGTCCACAGTCTGGTGGTAGATGGTGGTGGTTCCCCGGTGGATGTTCAGCCTGCCCAGCACGTCCGCGGACAGCTGGTAGGCGTACTGATCCTTCACCACTCTCTTCATGGGGAAGTTGCTCCAGATCACATATTGGGTCTGGTAGAGGTCCTTCGCGTCGTAGTTTTCCTCATTAATATCCAGGGCAGGGATATGGTCCCCGTACATGACCAGGACCACCGGCTCGTCCCATTCCTGCAGGGTCTCCGTCAGCTTCTTCACGAACTCATCCATCTGGTGGACCTGGTTCACGTAGTATTCGTACTTATTCTTCACTTCTTCCGACAGATCGTTCGTGACCTTAATCTCCGGATTGGCCAGGAGCTGCTCGGTTGGATACTTCCCGTGGCCCTGAACGCTGATCGTATAGATGTAATCCCGGGACTTCGTGGACTTCATCGCGTCCATGATCTGGGAGGTCAGGATCTTATCCTTCGCCCAGTTCTTCGGCGTCTTTTCCACGTCGTGCATGTACTCCACCGATGTGAAGGTGTCATAACCGATGTTGTCGAAGACCTGGTTCCGGTTGTAGAAGAGGGCCCGGTGGTTATGGATGGCGTGGGTCCCATATCCGTAGGTATTCAGATCCCGGGCCACGCTCTCCGCCGTCTTATCCTTCAGGACGGACTTAAAGGGATATTCGCCGGGGCCGAAAAATTTCACCGACAGACCGGTCATGACCTCGAACTCCGTGTTGGCTGTGCCCGCCCCGCAGGCCGGCACTGTCAGGCTCCCCGTGCTGCAGGTCTTCATCAGGAACCGGTAGTAGGGGATCGGGTCCGTATTATATTTTACATTCTTGAATTTAGTAGGATCCACGAAGGACTCCAGCTGCAGGAAGATGATATTCGGCATGTTGTCCTGGACCGTCACCTGCTTCTCCTTCGGCAGCTTCATGGTCCCGTCCGAAGACATGTATTCGTCCTTCGAGAAGATCTTCAGAATGCTCTCTTTACTGTATCCCACCGGCTTATGGATGCCCGTGTTCAGCCAGGTGTTCACGAAGCAGTAGGGAACGCCGTAATCAGCGTAGGCATAGGCCAGGTTCCCGAAGAAGGTATTCAGGACCCCGATCTGGATCATCCCCGCGGTCATCCCCACCGCGCAGGCGATGCTGACGATGACGCCCAGCAGCCGCTTCTTCAGGCTCCAGTCATACTCCTTCTTCGGGCCCTTAATGAAGAGCAGGATGAAGGCGATGGCCAGGACAGTCAGGCTCCCGAACATGAGGACAAGCTGGATCTTCGAGAAGTAATTCGTCAGGATCGTGGCCCCGTCCGTGATGGAAGACAGGTCCTTCACGGTGAAGGGGGTCATCCGCTGAGTCAGGATCACGCCGTTGGCCACCCCGATGGCGATCCAGACGGCAGAGATCCCGGTGAACACGAAGGTACTCCGCTTGAACAGAGCGGCCACCGAAAGGGTCGCGTAGATAATCAGGGTATTGGTGATGAAGACCAGCGGCTTCGTGATCATATAATAGAAACCGCCGTACAGCGGCATGCTGTTCCGGGCCAGGGTTTCGATCAGAAGATTGTAAAACACCGCCACGATCAGGGCCCATACGAACGGGTTCCTGATGAAACGATTCTGCCTGAACCTCTTCAGTCTCTCTCTCATGGCTTCCTTTCTATATGGCAGGATGAAAAAGTCATCCGCCGCACGGTCCACCGCCTCGTCCCGCGGCCGACCTCGACCTTCCTTCGAAAACGCGTTCCCGGGCGCCCTGCCAGCCAGCCAGCGCCCTGCCAGCCAGCGCCGGCCGCGCCCGC
>CACZTH010000047.1 GCA_902784035.1 uncultured Eubacteriales bacterium | reverse complement strand
GCGCATTGGAAATATAAGGAGGGGGATACCTCCGGCGTTCAGAACAGTGAGGACGTGAAGCTCTCCTGGCTCCGGCAGACCCTGGAGTGGCAGAAGGACATGAAGGACCCGAAGGAGTTCATGGAGACCCTGAAGGTAGACCTGTTCGCCTCCCAGGTCTTCGTCTTCACGCCGCACGGAGACGTTCTGGACCTGCCGGCGGGGTCTACGCCCCTGGACTTCGCCTTTAAGATCCATACGGACGTAGGCTGTAAATGCGTGGGCGCGAAGGTGAACGGAAAAATGGTCACCATCGACTATCCGCTCCACTCCGGCGACATCGTGGAGATCGTCACATCCGCCAACGCGGCCGGCCCTTCCATCGACTGGCTGAAGATCGTTAAGAGCTCGACGGCGAAAGCCAAGATCCGTCAGTACCTGAACCGGCAGAACAGCGGGAGCGACATCTCGAAGGGAAAGGACGCCCTGGAGAAGTTCGTCAGGAAGAAGGGCTCCGAGCCCCGCCAGGTGATCAGGGCCAACTACCTGAATAATGCCTGGAAGCAGCTGAACTTCACCGACCTGAATGACGCCTATAAACAGATCGCCCAGGGCGGGACCGTCCTGAGTAAATTCGGGACCCTCCTGATCGACCAGCTGAAGGAAGAAGAAGAGAAAGAGCAGAAGCGGAAGCGGGAGAAGGCGGAAGCCCTCCTGCGGAAGGCCCAGCAGCAGGAAAAGGCAGTCAGAAAGGACCGGCAGAGTGACACCGGCCTCTATGTGGAGGGTGCGGACAACCTCCTGATCCGGACCGCCCGCTGCTGCAACCCGGTGCCCGGAGACGAGATCATCGGCTTCATCACGAAGGGAAGAGGCATCACGGTCCACCGGAAGGACTGTTCCAATATCACATCGCTGCCGCCCTCGGAGAAGGGGCGCTGCATCGAAGTCTTCTGGGAGAAGCCGGAGGAGGGGAAGTCCTACCTGGCCGAGGTCTGTCTGGTCTGTCATGAACGGAAGGGCCTCCTGTCTGAGGTCTCCAGGGTCTGCGACGAGATGGACATCGCCATCGAGGGCTTGAATGGGAAGGTGGAGAAGGACGGTCTCCTCCATCTGATCCTGACGCTTTCCATCGTCAGCACCGACCAGATGCAGCACGTGTTCCGCACCCTGAAGAACATTCCCGGGGTATGCAGCGTTGATCGGGCCCAGTCCTGAGCCCCCGCATTATCCGGCGGAAAGGAGCTGTTCACCATGAAAATTTACAGGTTCATCACCAGTCCCATCCAGACCAACACCTATCTGGCCTTCGATGAAACGAAGGAGGGCTTCATCGTCGATCCGGGTGATTACAGTCCTGCCCTGACCGACCGGGCCCGGTCGGAGGGCCTCCACATCGGCTGGATCCTCCTGACCCACGGCCATGGAGATCACATCAGCGGCGTTCCCGCCTATCGGAAGGAATTCCCCGGCATCCAGGTCCTGGCCAGCGAGAAGGAGAAGGACTTCCTCCTGGATGACGCCCATAACGGTTCCGCGGACTTTCTGAACAAGCCGCTCTCTCTTACCTGTGACCGGTATGTGAAGGATGGGGAGAAACTGACCATCGGCAGCATGGAGCTGACCTTTTTATCCACGCCCGGGCATACGCCCGGCGGGCAGGCCATTTACACACCCGGCTTCGTCTTCACGGGGGATACCCTGTTCCGTCTTTCTGTAGGCAGGACGGATTTCTACGGCGGCGATTTCGCCGCCCTGGAGAAGAGCGTCCGGGAGAAGCTTTTTACCCTGCCGCCGCATACGAGCGTCCTGCCGGGACATATGGACGAGACCACCATCGAGCTTGAGAAGGAGCACAATCCCTTTGTCAGACCTTGAGAAGAAACAATGGAAGATCGAGGTCAGGGGCGGCTGGAAGCTCCCTCTTCTTCGGGAACTGGCGGACGAGTTCATGCCGCCGGAGGATTATGTGATGGAAGAGGAAGGGAGGCTGGAGGATCCTGACCTGATCATCGACCCGGATAGGAAGATGGACCGGGAGCAGGTCAACCGGCAGCTCTTCGACGCCCTGACCCGGCTGACCGGAAAACGGCCGGCCTGGGGGACCCTGACGGGGGTCCGGCCTGTGAAGCTGGCGGGAGAGATGTTCCAGGCCCTTGGCAGCTGGGACAGGGTGGAGGACACGCTCATGGGCGAGCGGTACCTGACCAGAGAGAAGGCGGACCTGATCATCGACATAGCCAGGCGGCAGGAAGAATGGGCCGGGCAGGCGCCGGCGGATTCCATCGGGATTTACATCGGCATTCCCTTCTGCCCCACACGCTGTCTCTACTGTTCCTTCGCCTCCAACCAGGTGCCGGATGAGGAGATCGCCCGCTACCTGCCGGCCCTGTTTCAGGAGATCCGGTACTGCGGACGGAAAATGGCGGAGCAGGGGCTCTGGGCGGAGTCTGTATATGTGGGCGGGGGCACACCGACCACACTGAATGAAACGCAGACGGCTCAGCTCATGGCGGAGATCCATCGGGCATTCCCCCTGGACCGGTGCCGGGAATTCTCTGTGGAAGCGGGGCGGCCCGACACCATCAGCCGGGAGAAGCTCCAGGTCCTGAAGGACGCCGGCGTCGGCAGGATCAGCATCAACCCCCAGTCCATGAAGCAGGAAACTCTGGACAGGATCGGCCGGAGCCACCGGCCGGAGGATATCGAGCGGGCCTTCGGGGACGCCGACGCCATCGGATTTCCTGTCATCAACGCCGACCTGATCGCCGGCCTGCCCGGCGAAATCCCGGCGGATTTCGCCTTCACCCTGGACCGGGTCCTGGCCCTGGGCGCCAACAACATCACCACCCATACCCTGGCGGTGAAGCGGGCTTCCCGGCTGATCGGCCTGGATAAGAACTACCATTACCGGGCGGCGGGCACAGTGGGTCAGATGCTCCGGGAGAGCCGGGCCCGGCTTGACGCTGAGGGGTTCCTGCCTTATTATCTTTACAGGCAGAAACACATGGCCGGCAACTTCGAGAACACCGGCTACTGTTTACCGGACACGGAAGGGCTCTATAATACCAGGATCATGGATGAGCACCAGAGCATCCTGGCCCTGGGGGCGGGCGGCATTTCGAAGCGGTATGAGCCGGCTTCGAATAAGCTGACCCGGACGCCCAACGTCACCAATTACCAGCAGTACATCCTCCGCGTAGACGAGATGTGTCAGCGGAAGGAAGAGACATTTTTCGTGGACGACTGTTCACGATGAGAGGAGTCAGCAGAATATGGCGATCCAAGCGCCGAAGGGAACCAGGGACCTTCTCCCTGATCAGATTTATAAATGGCATTTCGTGGAAGGAAAGTTCAGAGCCATGTGTGAGAGCTACGGCTTCCATGAAATCCGAACCCCGCTGTTCGAGCACACAGAGCTTTTTCAGCGCGGGGTGGGGGATACCACCGACATCGTCCAGAAAGAAATGTATTCCTTCCAGGATCACGGAGGGCGGGACATCACTTTGAAGCCGGAGGGGACGTCTCCCGCGGTCAGGGCGTTCACCGAGCATAAGCTGTTCGCCGAGATGCAGCCGACGAAGATGTACTACGAGACTCCCTGCTTCCGCTATGAGAAGCCGCAGGCTGGCCGCCTCCGGGAGTTCCATCAGTTCGGCATCGAGGTCTTCGGCGCTCCGGATATGACGGCTGACGCGCAGGTGATCTGCTTCGCCCAGGACTTCCTGGATGAGATGGGGATCCGGAATGTTTCGCTGGAGATCAACAGCGTCGGCTGCCCGAACTGCCGGTCTTCCTACAGGAAGGCCCTGCAGGACTATTTCCGCCCCCACTACGACGAGCTCTGCGACACCTGTAAGAGCCGGTTCGAGCGGAACCCCATGCGGCTCCTGGACTGCAAGTCGGAGGAAGACCAGAAGCTGGCGAAGGACGCGCCCAGCATCCTGGATTACCTCTGCGATGACTGCCGCACGGCTTTCGAGGACCTGCAGAAGGACCTGGACGCCATGGGCATCGCCTATACTGTGAATCCCCGGATCGTCCGCGGTCTGGACTATTATACGAAGACGGCCTTCGAATTCGTCTCCACAGGGATCGGAGCGCAATCCACGGTCTGCGGCGGCGGCAGGTACGACCACCTGATCGAGGAGATCGGCGGGCCTGAGGTCCCGGGTGTGGGATTCGGCCTGGGCATCGAACGGCTCCTCCTCCTGATGGAGGAGAACGGGGCAGAGATCCCTGAGCCCCCGGCGCCGGATGTTTTCGTAGCCACCCTGGGTGAAAACAGCAGACTGGCAGGCCTGGCCCTGCTCCGGAAGCTCAGGAGGGCCGGGCTCCGGGCGGACATGGACGACCTCCAGCGGCGGATGAAGGGCCAGCTGAAGCTGGCGGCCAGGCTGGGGAGCCGGTTCACCGTGGTCATCGGTGATGATGAGGTGGAGAAGGGCGTGGTCCAGCTGAAGGATATGACCGCCCATGAGCAGCATGAGGTGCCGATGGACCGGCTGGTGGAAGAGTTGGCGAACGACCTCCGGTGAACTTTTGCCGGAAAGACATATAATCAGTAGGCAGTGATGGGAGCAGATCAGAAATGGAAAAGCTATTTAAGAGAACGGATATGTGCGGCAGCCTCCGGCTGGAGAACGCCGGGAAGGCTGTAGTCCTGAACGGCTGGATCCAGAAGCAGCGGAACCTGGGAAACCTGATTTTCGTGGATCTTCGGGATAAGACAGGCATCATCCAGATCGTTTTCAACGAGGATTCCGGGGAAGAGCTGTTCGCCAGGGCGGCGGCTCTCAGAAGCGAATATGTGGTCGGCGTGAAGGGCACCGTCCGGGAGCGGTCCGCCAAGAACCCGGACCTGCCCACAGGGGACGTCGAAGTCCTGGCGACCGATCTCATCCTCTACGCCAGCGCGGAAACGCCGCCCATCTATATTAAAGACGACGATAAGGTGGATGACAACCTCCGGCTGAAATACCGCTACCTGGACCTGCGGAAGCTGAAAATGCAGCGGAACCTGACCTTCCGCCACAGGATCTGCAAGCTTGCCAGAGATTATTTCGACGAACACGGCTTCACCGAGGTGGAGACTCCGGTCCTGGTCCGGTCCACCCCGGAGGGCGCCCGGGATTACCTGGTTCCCAGCCGGATGAACCCCGGGAAATTTTACGCCCTGCCCCAGTCTCCGCAGCTTTTCAAGCAGCTCCTGATGGTGGGGGGAACCGATCGCTATTTCCAGATCGCCAAGTGCTTCCGGGACGAGGACCTGCGGGCTGACCGGCAGCCGGAATTCACACAGATCGACATGGAGCTGTCCTTCGTCGACCAGGATGACATCATCGCCCTTCAGGAAGGATTCCTGAAGCGGCTTTTCCACGACCTGCTCGGGGTCGAAGTGGAGACTCCCTTCCCGCGGATCACTTACGATGAGGCTATGACCCGCTATGGATCCGATAAGCCGGACACCCGGTTCGGCTTCGAGCTGAAGGACCTGGGCGGCCTGGACTGCGTGAGAGAAACGGAATTTAAGGTATTCCGGGAAGCGCTGGAGAAGGGCGGCGACGTCCGCGGCATCTGCATCGACGGCGGATCCCCGCTCTACAGCCGGAAGAAGATTGACAAGCTGACGGAGGAATCCCGTTCCTTCGGGGCCAGGGGCCTGGTCTGGATCCGGGTCGAAGAGGGAGGCGCCTTCAAGTCTTCCGTCGATAAATTCTTCTCTCAGGAGGCGCTGGCGCAGATCGCGTCCGTGTTCGGCGCCGGGGAAGGGGACCTGATCCTGATCTGCGCTGACCGTCCGAAGGTCGTCTTCGATACGCTGGGCTTCCTCCGCCGCCACATCGCGGGCCAGATGGGGCTCCTGAACGACCGGCAGTTCAACCTGCTCTGGGTCGTAGACTTCCCCATGTTCGAGAAGGACGAAGAGACCGGCCGGATCACGGCCATGCATCATCCCTTCACCCACCCGAAGGAGGAAGACATCCCGCTTCTGGACACAGACCCCCTCGCGGTGAAGGCGGATGCCTATGACATCGTTCTGAACGGTGTCGAGATGGGCGGCGGCAGCATCCGAATCCATGACCGGAAGCTGCAGCAGAAGATGTTCGACGTCCTGGGCATCACGAAGGAAGAGAGCCAGATCAAGTTCGGCTTCCTGCTGGAAGCCTTCAAGTACGGCGCGCCGCCCCACGGCGGTCTGGCCTACGGCCTGGACCGGATGGTCATGCTGCTCGCGGGAGAGTCCAGCATCCGGGAGGTCATGGCCTTCCCAAAGAACCAGAACGCCCAGTGCCTGGTCAGCAACGCCCCGAACACGGTAGACGAGGAGCAGCTGGAAGAGCTGTCTATCGCCGTCACTGAGAAATGAGGCTGGCGGTCTTCGGCGGTTCTTTCGACCCCATCCATGAGGGCCATGTCTCCATCCTGGAGGCGGCTTCCCGTGAACTCCGGCCCGACCGGCTGATCCTGATGCCGGCCCATGTGAGCCCCTTCAAGCAGGACAGCCAGACGGCCCCGGACCGCGACCGCCTGGCCATGGCCAGGCTGGCGGCGGCTGAAGTGCCGGGCTGTGAGGTCTCCTCCTGGGAGATCGACAGGGGGACGGTTTCATATACCTGGGATACCCTGACGGCCATCCGGCAGTCGCACCCTGAAGCGGATATCTGGTTCCTGACCGGGGCGGATTCTTTCCTGGAACTGGAGACCTGGTACCGGGGACCGGAGCTTCTGAGCGGATTCCGCTTCGCCCTTTGTCTGAGGCCGGGCTATGACAGCTCGATCTGTCAGGCGAAGATGAAAACCTACGAAATAAAATACAGCGCGCGGGTCCGGATCCTGTCCG
>CACZTH010000046.1 GCA_902784035.1 uncultured Eubacteriales bacterium | reverse complement strand
TCTGCTCAGGATCCAGAACCTCCAGCAGGGCGGACGCGGGATCGCCCCGGAAGTCAGAACCGATCTTATCCACCTCGTCGAAAAGGAAGAGGGGGTTCTTCACGCCGGCCTCCTGGATGCCGTTAATGACCCGGCCGGGGATCGCACCGATGTAGGTCCGCCGGTGGCCGCGGATCTCCGCCTCATCCCGGACGCCGCCCAGGGACATGCGGATGAAGGACCGGCCGGTGGCGCGGGCGATGGAACGGGCGATGGAGGTCTTGCCGACGCCCGGAGGCCCAACCAGACAGAGGATAGGTCCCCGGATGGCCTTCGACAGATGAGTGACGGCCAGGTACTCCAGAACGCGCTCTTTTACCTTTGTCAGGCCATAATGATCCTCATTCAGGATTTTCTCGGCCTTCTTCAGGTTGTTGTTCAGTTTGGAAGTCTTCCTCCAGGGCAGGCCCAGCAGCGTCTCGATGTAATTTCGGGACACCGCGCTCTCCGCCGAGGAAGGCATCATCTTCGCGTATTTATTGATCTCTTTCCTGATCTTCTCGTCGATCTTCTCATCCAGCTTGAGCTCATCCAGCTTCTGGAGCCATTCCGCGGTCTCCGTGGCCACGTCTTCCTCCACGCCCAGCTCGGACTGGATGGCCTTAATCTTTTCCCGCAGGTAATATTCCCGCTGGCCGGTGTCGATGTTCTCCTTCACCTTCTGAGCCAGATCCTTCTCCATCACCGCGATCTCATTCTCTTCTGAGATCAGGTTCAGGAGGACAGCCAGCCGCTCGGAGAAGAGAATGGCGTCCAGGACCTTCTGCTTCTTCTCCGTGTCGACGAAGAGCTCATTCGCCATGTTGTCCACCAGCTCCGCGGGCCCCTCCTGAGACAGGGTCTTATCCACGACCTCATCGCTGATCTGGGAGGTCAGCTGGGCATATTCCGTGAAGGCGGACTCCAGCAGACGGAGCCGGGCCTTATCTTCCACAGCCAGGTCATCTTCCCGGATTTCCTCCTGGAACCGGGTCACAGTGCAGGAGATATAGTTTTCTTCTGTAATGCATTCGTCGATGGTGGCGCGGCAGAGGCCCTCCACCAGGACGCGGACCGCGTCTCCCTGGATCTTCAGCATCTGACGGACCCTGACCACGGTGCCGATGTCATACATGTCGGACACCTTCGGGATCAGGACAGACTCGTCCTTCTGAGTCGCCACATACATCAGCTTATCCGTCGCCATCGCCCGCTCCAGAGCCCTGATCGACTTCTCCCGGCCGATGTCGAAATGAACGACCGTATGAGGAAAAATGGTGACGCCCCGCAGGGGGACGCAGGGAAGGATCTCCTTCACCTCCATCTTCCCGCTCCGGCCGCCTGACAGGTCCTGACCGGCCTGCCCATTCTCCTGGAACGCGGCTTCGTTATTCTCAAATTCTTCTTTCATCCGATTCCCCTTTCTGGAAACAGACGGTCCCGGCGGCTGCCGCCGGGGTCAGGAGACCTTCGACTCCTGGTCTTTTCCATGATCGTCAGCGCTTCCGTCGCCCAGGACAAGCTCCGGCTCTTCGTCCTTCTAGATGGTCTCCCGGGTGACGACGCATTCTTTCACGTCCTTTCTGGACGGGATCTCGAACATGATGTCCATCATGGCCTTCTCGAAGATGGTCCGAAGTCCCCGGGCGCCGGTCTTCTGCGCGAGCGCCTTCTCCGCCACCGCCTTCACGGCGTCATCGGTCAATTTCAGCTCCACGCCGTCCAGATCGAAGAGCTTCTTATACTGTTTAATGATAGCGTTCTTCGGCTCGTTCATGATCCGGATCAAAGCGTCCTCAGACAGCTCGTCCAGGGTCACGATCACCGGCAGCCGGCCGATGAACTCGGGGATCAGGCCGAACTTCAGCAGGTCCTCCGGCTCCACCTTCGCCAGCACGTTCTTCTCTTCCTCTTCCGTCATCTGAACCTCAGAATTGAAGCCGATCACCTTCTCATTGGATCTCCTTCTGATGATGTTGGTCAGCCCGTCGAAAGCGCCGCCGCAGATGAACAGGATGTTCGTGGTATCAATCTGAATGAACTCCTGGTGGGGGTGCTTGCGGCCGCCCTGGGGCGGTACATTCGCCACGGTGCCCTCCAGGATCTTCAGCAGCGCCTGCTGAACGCCCTCCCCGCTCACGTCCCGGGTGATAGACGGGTTCTCGCTCTTCCTGGAGATCTTATCAATTTCATCCACATAGACGATCCCCCGCTGGGCCTTCTCCACATCATAGTCGCAGGCCTGGAGCAGGCGGAGCAGGATATTCTCCACGTCCTCGCCCACGTACCCGGCCTCGGTCAGGGCCGTGGCGTCCGCGATGGCGAACGGCACATCCAGGATCTTGGCCAGGGTCTGCGCCAGCAGGGTCTTCCCCGAGCCCGTGGGCCCGATCATGACGATGTTGCTCTTCTGGAGCTCTACCCCGTCCCGCTCGTCCTCAGTCATCTCGTTGATCCGCTTATAGTGGTTATAAACCGCCACCGACAGGGCCTTCTTCGCCCGCTCCTGCCCGATCACGTAATCAGACAGACGGTCAAAGATATCCTTCGGCGTCAGCCGGCTGTAACGGGGCGCGGTCTCGGCCCCCTCCTGGTTTTTCTTCTTCTCCCGGGTTACGTCACGGATGATGTCAGAGCACATCTCAATGCACTCGTCGCAGATATAAACGCCGGGGCCCGCCACCAGGCGGCGAACCTGACTCTGCGGCCGCCCGCAGAAGGAACACCTCAGTTCGTGTCCATCATGTCTGTCTTCGCTCATACCCCTCTCCCTTCTATTTTCTGAATGAGATCACCTGGTCGATAAGGCCGTAGCGCATGGCTTCCTCGGCGTCCATGAAATGATCCCGGTCGGTGTCCCTCTCGATGGTGGTCAGATCCTGTCCCGTATTCTCACTGAGGATCCGGTTCAGCTTATCCTTCGTATGCTGCAGCCAGTCAGACTGGATTTTAATGTCGGTCGCCTGACCGGACAGTCCTCCGCCGATGAGCGGCTGATGGATCATGATCTCGGCGTTCGGGAGCGCGTACCGTTTCCCCTTCGTGCCAGCGGAAAGCAGAAAGGCGCCCATGCTGGCCGCCATACCAACGCAGATGGTGGACACATCCGGCTGGATGTATCTCATGGTATCGTAAATGGCCATGCCGGAGGTAACGGAACCCCCGGGGCTGTTGATGTAGATGCTGATGTCCTTCTTCGGGTCTTCGGCCTCCAGGAAGAGCAGTTCAGCCACGACGACGCTGGCCAGATTCTCGTCCACCTGCTCGCCCAGGATGATGATCCGGTCCTTCAGCAGTCTGGAATAGATATCAAAGGACCTTTCTCCCCGATCGGTCTTCTCGATCACATATGGAATCAATGGCATATTCCCGCCCCTTTCGTTCTATACTTCCATTTATATACAGCGGCCGCCGACTTTAATCAAAGCCGGCGTCCTCTTCGTTCCCATTTATCGACTTAATAGGCTTATTCGTTTTCCTTCGTCTCTTCGGTCTCTTCCGCCGGGGCCTCCGCGGGCTGCTCCGCGGCCGCGTCCGCCTCAGCAGGCTTGTCCGCGTCCTCCGCCTTGACCTCCTTCACTTCCAGGTCTTCCGGCTTGGGCGGCTCCACGATGTTGACGTTGGCCTTCTCGAAGATCAGATCCATGGCCTTCCGCACGCGGATATCCTGCTCCAGGACCCGGAGATATTCCTTCCCCATGGCCTTCCGCAGGTCTTCCTTCTCCATCTTATACTGATCAGCCATCTTCTGGAGCTCTTCATCGATCTCCTCCTGGGTGGCTTCGACGCCCTCCTGGGTGGCGATGGAGCGGAGCAGAGCCCGGCCGGCCACGTGCTTTCTCGCGTCATCCTTCAGGGAGTCTCTGAACTGCTCCCGGGTGGACCCGGTGTACTTCAGGTACATATCCAGACCGGCGCCCTGATAGGACAGCTGCTGGTTGAAATCGTTCATCATGCTGTCGATCTCGTCCTCGATCATGGCAGCGGGCAGCTGGACCTCATTCTTCTCAACGATCTTATCGACCAGTTCGTTCTTCGCGGTGTTCTCCGTCTGGGACTTCCGGCTCTCTTCCATGTTCTTCCTGGTGTCAGCCTTCAGCTCGTCCAGGGTGTCGAACTCGCTGACGTCCTTCGCGAACTCGTCATCCAGCTCCGGCAGCTGCTCCTCTTTCACATCATGGATCTTGCAGTGGAAAACGGCGTCCTTCCCGGCCAGTTCCTCCGCCTGATACTTCTCAGGGAAGGTCACGTTCACATCCAGCTCGTCGCCCTTCTTCGCGCTGATCAGCTGGTCCTCGAAACCCGGGATGAACATGCCGGAACCCAGCTTCAGCTCCTGCATCTCCGCAGTGCCGCCCTCGAACTGGTCGTCACCGACGAAACCGGCATAATCCAGGATCACAGTGTCGTCCTTCCTGGCTTCCCGGTCCACGTCCACCATTCTGGCGTTCCGCTTCCGCAGGGCCTCGATCTCCTGATCCACGTCCTCATCGGACACGCTGGGGTCCACCTGGTCCACATCCAGGCCGAAGTAGTCCTTCACCTCATAGGCGGGATAAACCTGAACCGTCAGCTCCATCTTCAGCGGCTTCTGATGACCGATCTCCTCGAAGTTCACCTCCGGCTGCGCCACGACCTCCAGGTCCAGCTCATCCACAGCCTGGGGATAACCGGTGCCGAACAGGTCATTAATCGCGTCATCGAAGAACAGGCCTTCTCCGTAATGCCGCTCCAGGATGGTACGGGGCGCCTTGCCTCTTCTGAAGCCATTCACCTGATACCGGTTCCGGTTCTTCTTATAAGCCCGATCGACCGCGCCGTCGAATTCATCCGCGGTGAATTCCATATTGAATTTCGCTACGTTGTTCTCATTGGAGATCAGTGTTGTTTTCATAGATCTATAATCCTCCTGCATGAAGCTCATCATGACGTCTGAAAGCATATTCCCAGACATATGCTGACATTATACACGTTTTCACGGATGAAGTAAATAACTGCGGGCGGAAAATCGGAAGTTCAGTCCGTATTTCACCAGCTTCGCCTCAATTCTCCCGATTTCAGGCCGAAAAATCATCATTTCGAAGGGAATTTTCACACTTTTCCCTTTCATGAAGCAAAGGCGGCCCGGCGCGCGTCCATTTCCCGCGCTTCAGCCAGCTCAGCCGGCCCCGCAGCCGACATTCCCGCCAGCCGCCCCCAGCCAGTCACTCCCCCAGCAGGGCCAGTCCCCGGGACAGCTTGCTTCTGGGCTCCGGAACCAGCCCGTTCCGCTCCGCCAGGGCCCGGCCGAACGCCACCAGGGCCTCCTGGTCCCCGGCGGTCAGCTCCAGCTCCGCTTCCCGGATCGGCGCCTCTTTCCCGCCTGCCAGAATAACCCCCTCATCTGTGGAAAGGACGAATGCTACGTCTTCCGCCCGGACCTCCGCCTCTGTCCGGAGAAAGTCCATCCGCAGGGTCGGCAGAAGATCTTCCGGAAGGATCCCCTGGAAGACCTCTTCTCCCGACGTCCCCTCGAACAGCCCCGGCAGGTCCTCTGCCGCTTCCGCATCCAGGACCGGGACATTCAGCTCCTGCCGCCGGGAAAGGGCTCCGTTCGCCGACTTGCTTCCTCCCCATTTCAGGGTCACCATCCACTGATCCCCTTCGCGGCGGAGCCGCAGGGCCGCCCGCCGCCCGGAAAGAACCCGGTCCCCCGTGTCGAAGTAGACCGCTTCCATCTGCCGCTCCAACAGCCTGCCCCTCCGGGGCCTGACCTCAGGATCCTGAAAGAGGTCCGGCATCCCGCTGCCCTCTTCCGGCCTGTATTTCAGCTCGATTTCCATGTTCCCCCCTCTGAAGAAGACGGCCAGCCGGCCGCCAGAACTATTCTATATTTATTCCCCGCAGATTCCTCTTCAATCATTCCGGTGAGATGCATGTAAAAACTTCTTGAAATCTGTCTTTGCCATGCTATAATGGATAAGTCGACGGGGTATAGCGCAGTTGGTAGCGCGCTGCGTTCGGGACGCAGAGGCCTTCGGTTCAAGTCCGAATACTCCGACCAGACCGACCCGGATCCTCAGGATCCGGGTCTTTTTCTGTTTCCTGATTGAAAAAGGCGGAGCTATGCTCCGCCCGCAGGCTGTTTCCTGTTCAGAATGATCTCATTCAGGCCTTTTCCCGGCCGGCCAGGATCTCCCGGACATGGCTTTTCTCCAGGACCTTCCCAAGCGCCACACCCAGGACACCGCAGGAAGCGACTTCCCCCAGCCCCACGGTCAGCATGAGGACAGGGATCGGCAGGGGCGCGCCGTAGGCGTACTTCAGGACAAAGGGCACCACCAGGGCGTTGGCCAGAATCGGGGGCAGACAGGCCAGGACCAAACCCCGATTCCTCAGCTTCCAGGTGCCCAGGGCACCGATCAGGGTGGCCAGGCTGCCGAAGATGATGTCAGGCAGGGCCGCGCCGCCCATGATGTTGCCGATCAGACAGCCCACGAAGAGGCCGGGCACCGCCGCCGGCGTGAACACCGGCAGTATGGTCAGCATCTCAGAGACCCGCAGCTGGATCTGTCCGAAGCTCAGAGGGGCCAGGAGGACCGTGACCACCACGTAGATGGCCGCCACCATGGCTCCCTGGGTCAAAAACAGCAGTTTCTGATTCTTCTTATTCATTTTTCTCTCCTTTAGTTTTGTTTTACGAGTGGAAGGTCTCGAACACTCGGCGGACCGGACGGAGGAT
>CACZTH010000045.1 GCA_902784035.1 uncultured Eubacteriales bacterium | reverse complement strand
TGGTGGAGCATACGGGGCTCGAACCCGTGACCTCTTGACTGCCAGTCAAACGCGCTCCCAGCTGCGCTAATGCCCCTGGTCTCAGAAATGTCTGCTTGAGTTGACTTTCCTTAACACGTCCTCCATTTTACTATGACTTTACGAGAATGGCAAGAAAAAATTTCGGATTCCTTCTACTTTCCTTAAAACGGTGGCCCCGCTTCTTCTGAAACGACGGTCTGCCCTTGGTAATCCGGAGGATCGATCTTCCCTCCGGCCGGGGAAATAATTCGGAAGAGCTCTTTGTAAACTATGAAAGTATGATATAATCGTTTACATTGGAAAGCTAGGTTGCGGCTGAATGCCCGGCGGGGCATCGGCTGCGGGGATTTCTCCTTCGCGGAGCGGAGGACGATGTCGAGGAACATCAGGAGGAGAGGAATGCAGCTTAATCTGATGACCGATTACGCGATTCGATGCTGCCTGTGCCTGGCGGCGGAAGGGAAGGCAGTCAGTTCGAAGGACATCTGCAGCTTCGCGGGGATCAGCCGGGGTTTCGCCCAGAAGATCCTCCGTTTGCTGAGGGATAATGGTGTCGTAGATGTGACCATGGGCAGCCACGGCGGCTATTCACTGATGGTTCCTCCCGACCAGCTCACCCTGTCCGAGATCATGAATATCATGGAGGACACGCTCTGCATCAATCGCTGCCTCGAGGAGGACCGTTACTGCAGCCGGGGCGCCGTGGAGTCCTGCCCGGTCCGCCGCTTCTATGTATCGGTCCAGGGCTATCTGGATAACGCCTTTAAGAGCGTGACCCTCCAGGACCTTCTGGATGACGCCCAGCCCGGCCAGGTCCTTTGCTGTCCTGCGGAGGACGAGTCGAGCGGGGCCGATGAGAAGAAGGCGAATTAAGAAGCGCTGTCCACGCCGGAAGGTGCTGTCTGCTGCCATGAACAGAAAGAGGAACGTCTCCCCCCGGAGATGTTCCTCTTTTCGTAGTGTATATCTGAAAAAAGACTTTCGTCAGGCGGTCTTTTTCGCCTGGGTCAGGGTGATCTGCTCGTCCGCCATCCCGGCGACCTCCGGGGAGTGGGTGACGATGATGACACACTTTCCCTCCCGGGCCAGATCCTTCAGGAGGGTCATGATCTCGGCCTGGGTCTCCTGGTCCAGGCTGCCCGTGGGCTCGTCCGCCAGGAGGATGTCCGGCTGACAGGCCAGAGCGCGGGCGATGGCCACCCGCTGCTGCTGGCCGCCGGAGAGCTTCAGGACACGCCGGTCCATCTCATCCGGCGTCAGGCCCACCCGGTCCAGAAGCCGGCGCGCCTCTTCCTGCAGGGCCGCCCGATCATAATGGGTCCCCTGGTTTCGAAGGGAGATCTCCATGGACAGGACGACATTCTCCAGGGCTGTCAGCTTGTTCAGCAGGTTGTAGCTCTGGAAGATGACCCCCACGGTGTGGCTGCGGTAGATATATTTATCCTCCTTCCGGATGTCCTCCCCGTTCACGTAGAGGGAGCCTGAGGTGGGGTCGGTAAGTCCGCTCATGACGGACAGGAGGGTGGTTTTCCCGGCGCCGGACCTGCCTACGATGGCGTAGATTTTCCCGGCCAGAAAGCTGGCGCTGATGTTCTTCAGGACCTGGTGGCTGCCGTAGGAATAGCAGAGCCTGTCCAGGCGGACCAGTTCACGGGGTGAAGGGGCCGGGACCGCGTCCGCGGATGTCTCCGGCATCAGTTTCTCGACGTTTTCTTTCAGCATGGCAGACCTCCTAATCTCTGCCGGACAGGATGTCCAGCGGTTCATAACGCAGGATGGACGCGGCGGACACGGCGCCGGCGCAGACGGTCAGGAGCAGGCAGGCGCCCAGGAGCTCCAGGACCACGTAGCCGTTTACCGGGTTCTTCGTGATGGATGTGATCTGGCTGGCGGGCGATCCGTTCCCGCTGCTCTTCGAGGTCCCGCTCTTACTGTCCTGACCGGGCGCTCCCTGGGGGGCGCTGTCCCGCCCGAAGGCTTCCTGACGGTCCATCTGAGCGCTGACCTGGCTGGCGGACACCTTCGACAGGAGCTTGTTGGTCACCGGCTTGGACACGGCCGCTCCGATTCCACCGCCTATGATGGCTCCGCAGAGGGCCAGGGCCGCGAGCTCCGTGACGAAGAGCCGGGCTACCTCTCGTTTCTTCATGCCGATGGCGGTGAGGACGCCGATCTCGTATTTCCGTTCCCGGGTGCTGAAGACGCTCATGATCACCAGGATCACCGCGCCGATGGCCAGGATGACCACCAGGAACCAGCCCGCCAGTTTAGCCAGCTGCTCCAGAGAAGCGGCGCTCCTTTCATAGCTGGTCAGGTCCGCGGAGGTGACCGTGTAGCCGGAGGAAAGCCCCAGTTCCTTCACCTGGCTCTTGAATTTATTATAGCCGGAGACGCTGCCCACCACGTAGGTGGCGTTCAGGCGGCTGCTGATGGCGGTGCTGGAGGAAGAAGCGGCCTTCGAGGAAGCGTCGGTGATCTTCTTCAGCGCGTTGTAGCTGGTATAAATGGTATTGGCCGGGTCGCTCATTCCCTGCGGGCCGGCCATGGCCTGAGCGGCGCTCTGGCTGTTCTGGTAAATGCCGACCACCTTCAGCTTATAGGTTTCCTTCGAGGAGTTGGGATTGGCCAGGGTAATGGTGCTGCCCACTTTCAGGCTGTTGGCGGAGGCCAGTTCCTGGCTGATGACGCAGACCAGGTCGCTGGTGTCCGTGTCGAACATGGCGCCGGACTTGATCTTACTGGTCCCGCTGGTGAAGTCGGTGAGGGCGTCGTCAGAGGAGGCGCCCACCAGGGTGAAGTCGCCCATCTGCATGCCCTTCCCTTCGGGGAAGCCCTTCCCGTCATTTCCCTTCTCTGTGGCGCTGGCCGCGGTGGTCAGGGAAGCGGTCTGGCTGGTGCCTGTGGAGGCGGAAGCGCCGGACGCGCTGCTGGAGGAGCTGGAGGACCCGGACTGACTGGAGCTGTCAGAGGAAGTGTTCGAATAGGCCTCCAGGCCGCCGGACCCGTCCAGAGACGCCGTTGCCGTGTAATAGAAGGACTTCACGGCGCCCGCCTTCGCGTACTTCTGAAGGGTGGAGAGGGAAAGCTCTTTAAAAGCCGATGGTTTCTGACCGGAGGAGATGGCCTGGGTCCGGTCGGGTGTGATCTGGGCGGTGACGGTCATGTCCGCGAGGGCAGCCGCCCGGGAGCTCTTCGCCGCCTGGCGGATGGCCAGGCCGATGCAGCTCGAGAAGGCGATGACAGTGATGAGGATGCCGATCAAAAGGCTCCGGCCCTTCGATCGGGACAGGTTCCGAAGGGCGCTTCTGAGAATGAACATGGATACTACCTCCTTTTCATGGGCTTAGTATAGGACCGGTCTTCGTCGGGAGCGGGGCGAACAAGTCAGGTTTTTCGGAACGTTTCGTGGCGGGCTTTTGTCAGAAAAATGGAAGAAGGTGAAGGCCGGGCGCCTGATCGTGAAGTTTCTGTGAAAGCCGCCTTGACAGGGGATGGCCGCTGGCTATAATTAAGAGTTAATGTCAATGATCGGAGGGATTGAAATGGCCATATTTCATGGGTCCGAAAGAGAGCGGGTCATCGTCCGCACCAGCGTCGTCGGAATCTGGGCGAATATATTTCTGGCTGCCTTCAAGGCCATCGTGGGGATCAGCGCCCATTCCATCGCCATCGTCCTGGACGCGGTGAACAACCTGAGCGACGCCCTCTCCTCCATCATCACCATCACCGGCGCCAAGCTGGCCGGCCGCGCCCCGGATAAGGGCCATCCCCTGGGCCACGGCCGCTATGAGTATGTGGGCGCCTTCCTGATCGGCATCATCATCCTCTACGCCGGCATCGCCTCCGCCCAGGAATCTGTGAAAGCCATCCTCCACCCCGCGACCCCTGATTACACCCCGGTCGGACTCCTGATCGTGGCCACCGCCCTCCTGGTGAAGATCTTCCTGGGGCTCTACGTACAGAAGAAGGGCAGGGAGACGGGTTCTGTCTCTCTGACCGCCTCCGGAAAGGACGCCCTCATGGACGCGGTGGTTTCCGCCGCCGTCCTTATTGCCGCTTTCCTCTATCTGTGGAAGGGGATCAGCGTCGAACCCTGGCTGGCGGCGGCCATTTCGGTCCTGATCATGAAGGCCGGCGTCGACACCCTCCGGGAAACCGTGGAGCGGATCCTGGGCCGCCGGGCCGATTCGAAACTGACAAAGGCCATCAAGCAGACGATCTCCTCCTTCCCGGGCGTCTACGGGGCCTACGACCTGATCCTCCATGATTACGGTCCCAGCCACACCCTGGCCGCCGTCCACATAGAGGTTCCTGATACCTGGACCGCGGCGGAGATCGATAAGGTCACCCGGGAGATCCAGGACCGGGTCTGGCGGGAGCACCATGTGATCATGACCGCGGTCGGCATCTACTCCATGAATACCAGCGACCAGGCCCAGGCCATCCGGGACGAGATCCGGGACGTGGTCATGGGCCATGAGGGGGTCATTCAGGTCCACGGTTTCTACGTGGATACGGAGGAGAAGACCATCCGCTTCGACGTGATCATCGATTTCGACGCTCCCGACCGGCAGGGCCTTTACGAGCACCTGTGCGGGGAGCTCCGCAGGAAATATCCGGATTACCAGCTCTTCATCACCAACGACCTGGATGTGACCGACTGAGCCGCCGGGGGACTGTCCGCGGGAAGACTTACACCCGGAGATTTTCCTCCGGGCGCTTTCAGGGCCTTCTCCGCGCCCGGTCCTGCCGGGTTGGCGCGGGACCTTTCGCCGGTGCGCCTTCAGGATATTGACGGAATCAGGGGAGTATGGTAGACTGTAATTACATCGATTTAACGTACTAAAGCGGTAAATCACGGATTAGAAGTTGTTAGGAGCGTAAGGAGTTATAAGATGAAGAAAAACGTTCTGAAGTCTGGCCTGGCCGTCCTCCTGGCGGTGGTCATGGCGGCTGCCCTCACGGCCTGCGGCAGCTCGAAGAAGGAGACGAAGGAGTCAGGTGACTGGTCCTATATTAAGGATAAGGGGGAGCTGATCATCGGCCTGGATGACACCTTCGCCCCCATGGGCTTCCGGGATAAGGACAACAAGCTGGTTGGCTTCGACATCGACCTGGCCAAGGCGGTCGGAGAGGAGCTGGGCGTGAAGGTTAAGTTCCAGCCCATCAGCTGGAAGGCGAAGGACGCCGAGCTGAAGTCCAAGAAGATCGACTGCATCTGGAACGGCATGTCCGCGACCCCCGAGCGTCAGAAGAGCATGTCTTTGTCGAGGAAATATCTGAAGAACCGGATCCTGCTCATGAGCCTGAAGCAGAACGTCAACGTGAAGAGCGTGGACGAGCTTAAGAATGTGACCATCGGCACCCAGGCCGGATCCGCAGCGCTGGAGGCCATCCAGAAGAATAAGAACTACGACAGCTTCAAGAAGAACATTAAGGAATATGACACCTATGACCAGGCAATCCTGGACATGAAGGCCGGCCGGGTGGACGTGGTGGCCATCGACGAGGTCTACGCCATCTACAATAATAAGAATAAGGATAAGCTCTACACCAGTGATTTCAACTTCGGCGCCGATTACTACGCCATCGGTTTCCGGAAGGAGGACACGGAGACCACCAAGAAGGTGAACGCCGCCCTGAAGAAGACCATCGATAATGGCAAGGCCGCCGAGATCAGTAAGAAGTGGTTCGGGAAGAACATGGTGGTCTTCGAGGACTATAAGTAATCGTTTCGAAATGTGACCGCGCCGAGCGGCCTCATCCGCCGCGGGCCCCGCAGGTCCGCGGGATCCCCGTGCCGGCTCCGAAAGGGGCCGGCCTGGTCTGTCAAAGGAGTTTTTTCTATGGATTCCGCTTATCTGGCCATGGTCACCCCCCTGCTCATCAAGTCGGCGGGCTGGACCATCAGCCTTTTCTGCCTGACCCTGATCCTGTCGATCCCCCTGGGCCTTCCCTTCGCCCTGGGAGAGAACAGCCGGATCTTCCCAGTGAAGGCCATCTGCCGGGTTTATGTCTTCATATTCCGCGGCACCCCCCTGCTGCTCCAGCTCATGTTCTTCTACTACCTCTTCCCCTTAGGCTTCAATGTTCAGATCGCCGCCATGCCGGCCGCCGTCCTGACCTTCGTCCTGAACTACGCGGCCTATTTCGCGGAGATCTACCGGGGCGGCATCGCCAGCATCGACCAGGGCCAGTACGAGGCGGCCTATTCCTTGGGCCTGTCCCGGACCAGGACCCTGTTCGGGATCATCATCCCCCAGGCCATGCGGGTGGTCCTGCCCCCCATGTCCAACGAAGCCATCAACCTGGTGAAGGACACGGCCTTGGCCTCGGTGATCACCCTGCCGGAAATCATGCGGACAGCGGACGGGATGGTCAGCAGAGACGGAAAGATGGTCTCCTATGTGGTCGCGGCCCTGATCTACCTGGCCTTCACCGCGGTGGTGACCCTGGCCCTGTCGAAGTTCGAGGACCGGTTCGGACGGTATGGAAAGAAGGAGGCCTGACATGGCGGATCAGCGTGAGACAGTCTTAGAGATGACGGGTATCGTGAAGGCCTACGGCTCCTTTCGCGCCCTCGACCAGGTGGACTTCCGGGTGGACAAAGGCGAGACGGTGGCGGTCATAGGCCCTTCGGGCTCGGGGAAGAGCACCATCCTCCGCTGTGTGAACGGGTTGACCCGGGCGGACGGCGGCAGTATCCGGCTGAACGGGGAATATCTCTGTCAGGAGGACGCTTCCGGAAAGACCCAGTACGTGGGGGACAGGAAGCTCCGGCAGATGATCTCCGAGACCGGCATGGTTTTTCAGCACTTCAACCTTTTTCCCCACATGACCATCCTGGGAAATGTGACCTACGCCCCTATTCGCGTGAAAGGGACCCCGAGGGCTGAGGCGGAGGAAAGAGGAAGGGCGCTCCTGGCCATGGTAGGCATGGCAGGCCGGGAAGACCGGTATCCGGGCCAGATCTCCGGCGGCCAGCAGCAGCGG
>CACZTH010000044.1 GCA_902784035.1 uncultured Eubacteriales bacterium | reverse complement strand
TCCCGACGAATCCGCGCCGGCGTCATGGCCCGGCCCGGCCGCGTCCCGCGGCGAAGCCGCGGGGGCCGCCCCCCGTTCCGGGGAAGAGAACGCGCTCGGAGAAGCCTTTGTCCACGCCGTAAGGTCCACCAGCAGGTCCTGATAGGCGCTCAGTTTCTTTTCCAGATCCGGAATCTTCCGCTGTCTCATGCCTTCACCTCAATACAGGACCCGGAGCAGGATGGCGGCGGCGAAAAGAACCAGGCAGGCGCCCAGGGCAACATAATCGACGCGGCCGAACACGCTCTGCCGCATCCGGGTCCGCCCGGTCCCGCCCCGGTAGCAGCGGGCCTCCATGGCCATGGCCAGGTCGCCGGCGATCCGGAAGGCGCCCACGAACAGGGGAATGAGGATCGGGATCAGGGCCCGGCCCCGCCGGAAGACATTGCCGCTCTCGAAGTCCGCGCCCCTGGCCTGCTGAGCCTTCATGATCTTATCCGCTTCCGCCAGCAGAGTCGGGATGAAGCGGAGGGCGATGGACATCATCATGGCGATGTCATGGGTGGGGACCCCCATCCGGTTCAGAGGGGACAGGAGCCTCTCCAGCCCGTCGGTCAGGGAAATTGGCCGGGTCGTCAGGGTCAGGAGAGAAGAAGCCGTGATCAGGAGAACAAGCCGGATGGACATAAACAGGGCCAGGTAGAGTCCCTCCTTCGTCACCTTCAGGATCCAGATCCGCCAGATCACTTCGCCGTCCACCATGAACAGGTTGAGGAAGAAGGTGAAGATCAGAATGAGGAGGATGGGTTTCAGGCCGCGAAAAATATAGCCCATGGGCACCCGCGCCAGGACCAGGACCGCCGCCAGGGCGGCGCCCAGGACCGCGAAGCCTATGAAATCCTGAACCACGAATAGATCCACGATATAGAGCAGGGTGCCGATGATCTTCACCCTGGCGTCCAGCTGGTGGATCCGGGACTTCGCAGGATAATATTGTCCCAGTGTGATGTCTCTGAGCATTATTTCTCTTTCTGTTTCTTCAGGGCCCCGCAGATTTCGTCCGCGGCCTCGTCCAGGTCGAAGATCTCTGTTCGAACAGGGAGTCCGCCTTCCTTCAGGTCACCGAGCAGGTCCATGAGGGGAGGCACATCCAGGCCGACCGCCGAAAGCTGGGTCCTGTGGGAAAAGACCTCCGTCGGGCTTCCGACCGTCAGGAGCCGGCCCCTGCTCATGACCAGAACTTTATCCGCCAGCGCCGCCACGTCGTTCATGTCATGGGTGACGAAGATGGTAATGTTCCGGGTGCTGTCATGGATCCTCTTCACCATCTCCATGATCTCCCGATGGGAGCCCGGGTCCAGACCGGCGGTGGGCTCATCCAGGATCAGGATGTCCGGCCGCATGGCGACGACCCCGGCGATGGCGGCCTTTCGCTTCTGACCGCCGGACAGATCGAAGGGAGACCGGTCCTTCACGGCCTCGTAATCCAGGCCGACCAGGGTCAGGGCCTCCCGGACCCGATGGTCCACCTCTTCAGCGTCCAGACCTAAATTCTTCGGCCCGAAGGCTACGTCTTTCGCCACTGTCTCTTCGAAGAGCTGGTATTCCGGATACTGGAAGACCAGGCCCACGTGCCGGCGGATGTCCAGCATGGATACCCCCGGCCGGGCGATGTCGGTCCCATCCACGATGATTTCTCCTGAATTCGGCTTGAGCAGGCCGTTCAGGTGCTGGACCAGGGTGGACTTCCCCGATCCGGTATGGCCGATCAGGGCAACCATCTCTCCGCCATGGAGAACAAAGGAAATATCCTGGAGGGCGGCCTGCTCATCCGGTGTGCCCTGGCCGTAGATATGGGACAGGTCTCTTACCTCAATCGACATAAGCAGTCCACCAGCCTCTCTGTCGTGATGATATCGGGGGGCAGCTCCACGCCCCTGGCCCGGAGCCTGGCCGCCAGCCGGACCGCCAGCGGCGGCTCCAGCATAGCCGCCCGAATGATCTCTTCTTCCTGGAAGACCTCCCGGGGTTCCCCATCCAGGACGATCCGGCTCTGGTCCATCAGGACCACCCGGTCCGCGCCCGCCGCGTCGTCCATGAAATGGGTGATCAGGACCACAGTGTGGCCCGCCCGGTGGAGGGCCCGTATGATCTCCATGATCTCTGCCCTCCCCTGGGGATCCAGCATGGCCATGGGCTCGTCGAAAAGGATGCAGCGGGGCTCCATGGCGATGACGCCGGCGATGGCGACCCGCTGCTTCTGGCCGCCGGACAGAAGATGGGCGGTCTTCTCCCGGTAGTCGGCCATGCCGACCTGCCGGAGGACCCGCTCTACCCGGGCCCGGATCTCCGCGGAGGGGATCCCCAGGTTCTCAGGCCCGAAGGCCACGTCATCCTCCACGATGGAGGCCACCAGCTGGTTGTCAGGATTCTGGAAGACCATGCCGCAGGTCTGGCGGATATCCCAGATCCGGTCATCGTCAGCGGTGTCCCAGCCGTTGACCAGGACCCGGCCGGAGCTGGGAAGGTACAGGCCGTTCAGATTCTTGGCCAGGGTGGACTTCCCGGACCCGTTCCGCCCGATGATGGCGGTGAAGGAGCCCTCCTCGATGGACAGACTGACTCCGTCCAGGGCCCGGACCGTCTCCGTCTCCTCGCTCCCTGGCCGGCTGTAGTCGAATATAAGGTTTTCAGCCTGGATGATGTCGGCCACCTTCGCTCCTTTGCGCCTTCGCGCCCCTGCCGGCGTCCCTGCCGGAGACGTCGGGAGAGGCAGGATCTTCTGAAACTGAATCGTTTTATTATACTACGAGAAAACGGCCCCCCGCAAGGGGACCGCTTTCCATCCTGATTTCCCTGTGCGCCTATGAAACCGCCCGGATCGGGCGCGCGCCGGGCTTTCTTTTTCCTGCCAGCTCAGGCCTGGGGCGCCTGCCCCGCTTCCGGCGCCTGAAGCGGCTGGACAGTGGGGACAGGGTCTGGGCCATTCAGGATTTCCATGAATTCCTCACCTGTGATGGTTTCCTTCTCGTACAGGAACTTGGCCAGCTGACCCAGCTTGACCGTGTTCTCTTCCAGGATCTTCACCGCCTTCCGGTGGCATTCCCGGACCAGGTCCACCACCTTCTGATCGATGATCTTCTGGGTCTCGGGGGAACAGGTCAG
>CACZTH010000043.1 GCA_902784035.1 uncultured Eubacteriales bacterium | reverse complement strand
GGTCCCGAACAGATACGGGAAGTCGAGGACTGAGAAGTCGGGAACGAAGTTCGGCACAGGACCCGTAGCCGTGATGACCATGTCCTGGATGCCCAGACCGACGTTCTCGATCATGTCTCTCTCGTTGCCGAGCAGAGAGGAGGGATAAATGTCGATCGTCATTTTCCCGTTGGAGTACTTCTCCACCAGCTTCTGCATATGAACGAGTCCGGACATATAATGTCCCGGGGGAGGTGCTGTCGTACCGCCGACTCTCCAACGGACCTCGGCGTTCTTCGAACCCAACAGAGACTTAGACTCAATCTGAGAGGTATCGATCTTGCCGCCGCCGCAGGCCGTGAACACGACAAGCATCACAACTGCAAGCAGTCCTACCAACAGTTTCTTGTACATGCTTTTCATTGGTCTCTCCTATGTAGCGAATAATAACGAATAGATTCCGCCCGCCCTGAAGGAGCGGGCGGTATGTTCATATTAGGAAACTTTCCCCGCCTTCGACGCGGGATGATCGAGGTCCTCCGTCCTCCGGCATGCCTCCGCCTGATGGATGGGCAAAGGCAGCACGGCAGGCGCTCAGGATCAGTCCCCATATGACTCGAATGACACGAACCGTTCAGGTGAACGACACCGTTCATCAACGGTCCCGACACAAAAGCTTTTTATATTCTTCACAATTCGGCCATGATTATCTTGCCATTTTGATATATTTCTGTCAAGCGTTCCAGATCGAGCTGGTAGACTCATCTAACCATCTGAATTTCGTCATACGGCTTCGATTATCGTTGAATTATTAACAACATCTGGATAAAAAATACAAAATTATACGCTATTTATTTTGAGGATAAAATATTTTTTAATTCATTTTGCATTCATTATCTCTTCTGTAAATTGGCGGATTTTCCGGTATTTCCGCCTTTTTGTCAGTCTTTTTAAGACTTTCGCAACAAACTAAAAAACAGTATTCAATTACGTATCGGGGGTTTTTGCATTAATTCTTGTTCAAAATGCATCGAATTTATATGCGCTTTCACAATTACAGTCCGTAAAAATACACAGAATCATTCGAGAAAACCAACCCACTAAAAGAACAGGGTGAACGAACCCGCTCACCCTTTTGTTAATTCTATTTAACTGTACGCAATTGTCATTCCAATTTCAGCGTCCTCTGTCCCCGGACACCGGCGGCAGCCTGTCAGCCGCGGCCTGCCAGAAAGGCACGGACCGCCTGTTCTACCGCGTCGGCCATGTTCTTCTTCGCCGTTTCCGGATCCATGGCCTCATCCAGGGTCGAGATCCCCCGGAGGATCGGGAAGAAGGCGTCGATCCCATGATCATTGCAGACCCCCGCGTCCGGGGTCACACTGCCGGCGAAGGCCAGGACCGGATGCCCATGCTTCCCGGCCAGAGCAGCCACACCCGCGGGAGCCTTCCCCATGACCGTCTGCCGGTCCAGCCTGCCCTCTCCGGTCAGAACCAGATCCGCGTCCCGGATGTAGTCCTCCAGACGGGTGACCTCCAGGACGATATCAATGCCCGGCTCCAGCGACGCCCCCAGGAAGGTCCGGAGCCCGAAACCCAGCCCGCCGGCCGCGCCGCTCCCAGGCACCGCCGGATCCGCGGCAGGAACAACTTCCTTCGCCAGATCCGCGTACCTGGCCAGGAGACCGTCCAATTCTTCGACCATGGCCGGATCCGCCCCCTTCTGGGGCCCGAAGATGGCGCTGGCTCCCTCCGGCCCGGTCAGAGGATTCTGCACATCAGAAATGACCCGGAACCGGCAGGCCTGAATGGCAGGGTCCGCCCCGGACGGATCGATGGCCGCCAGCGCCCGGAGACCTGCCGCTCCCCGGGAAATGTCACAGCCGGCCCCGTCCAGGAGCCGGAAGCCCAGGGCCTGGAGCATGCCCGCGCCTCCATCGTTCGTGGCGCTGCCCCCGATGCCGATGTAGATCATTCGTGCGCCCCGGTCCAGGGCGTCCCGGATCATCTCTCCCACGCCATAGGTCGAGGCCCGGAGCGGATTCAGCTGGTCCCGGGGAACCAGGGTAATGCCCGCCGCCTGGGACATCTCCATGACCGCTGTCTTCGACGCTTCCGCCCAGCCATAGGTGCAGTCCGTGGGCGCGCCGAAGGGCCCCTCGACCCGGATGGTCTGACGCTCGGCCCCCATGGCATAGACCAGGGCGTCTACGGTTCCTTCTCCACCGTCCGCCATGGGGCGGACTTCCACCTCCGCGCCGGGACAGGCCCGGAGGACGCCCTCCTTCGCCGCCTCTCCCGCTTCCAGCGAGGTCATGCTGCCCTTAAAAGAATCAATGGCTGTGACAACTTTCATCCCGTCCTCCGTTTCCATTCCCGCGCCTTCTCCGGCGCCCGCCTCTCAGTCTCTGTTTCCGCCGGTGATCAGGCCGACCAGTTCCTCCGGCCGTTCCGCGAAAGTCACGGCACCCTGCCGGGCCAGGAAATCCCGCTCCCGGAAGCCCCAGGTCACCAGGATGGCGTCCAGCCCGGCGTTCCCCGCGGTCTGGAGGTCTACCTCGGAATCTCCGATATAGACAGCTTCCTCCTTCGGGATCCCCAGTTCACGGAGCACTGTCTCCACCGCGTCCGGCGCCGGCTTCCGCCGGACGCCCTTCCGCTCGCCGGTCACAGCGTCGAAGAGCCCGGGAAAGTACTGGGCTGTCAGGTCCTGGACCGCGAAATCGCCTTTGTTCGATACGACCGCTGTCTTCACGCCCTGGTCCCGCAGCGCCTGGATGACCTCCGGGATCCCCTCATAGGCCCGGGTCTGATCCGCGCAGTGGATCTTATAATCCGCCAGGAAGCCCTGGAAGACCCGCTGCTCCCTTTCCTGGTCCGTCCCCCCGGGAACGGCGTGCGCGATCAGGTAGGCCATCCCGTTTCCCAGAAAAGACCTGATCTCCGCCCGGCTCCGGGGCGGCAGGCCCTCCGCGGCCATGGCCCGGTTGGTGGAAGCCATCAGGTCGTCCAGGGTATCCAGGATCGTTCCGTCCATGTCGAAGACCGCGGCCGCGTAGCCGCCTGTCCGGCTCCTCCGGCCTGACGCGGGAGCCTTTCCCGCCAGCCGGGATCCGCCGCCCGCGGGAGCCTCCTCCGCCGGCCGCGGTTCGGGGCGCCCTTTTCGTTCTTCGTCTTTCATGGTCAGTCCTCCTTCTCCGCGTAGACCATGTCGTAGGCCTTAATGTTCACCCTGGAATGAGGCGGAACGGACCGGGTGATGAAGGTGTTGCCGCCGATGACGGAACCCTCGCCGATGACAGTGTCCCCACCCAGGATCGAAGCGCCGGAATACAGAGTAACGTCGTCCTCGATGGTCGGGTGCCGCTTGGTCCCGTGGAGCTTGTGTCCCTCCTTCGTAGACAGGGCGCCGATGGTGACCCCCTGATAGAGCTTCACATGGTCGCCGATGACAGAGGTGGACCCCACCACGATGCCGGTGGCGTGGTCGATGAAGAAATACTTCCCGATGGTGGCCGCCGGATGGATGTCCACGCCGGTCTCCCGGTGGGCGTATTCCGACATGATCCGGGGGATGATGGGGACATTCAGAAGGACCAGCTCATGGGCGAGCCGGTAAATGGCCGTGGCGTAGAGGCCCGGGTAGCAGAGGACGATCTCATCTTTCGAATTGGCGGCCGGGTCTCCGTCGAAGGTGGCCTGAAGGTCGGTATCCAGGAGAGACCGGATCTTCGGGATCTGCTGGAAGAACCGGATGCAGATCTTCCGGGCCTGGTTCTTCCGGACTTCCTTCGGGGCGTCCTGGTAAGCCGGGTCGTAGAGGAGGACGATCTCGATCTGCTTGCGCAGGTGGTACATCACGTCCTCGATCACGACACTGATCTTAGAGGCCTGGTTGCGGGTCCGGTAGAATTGGTCCCGGTGGTAGCCGGGGAAGAGGATGACCATGAACTTATTGATGATGTCGATGATCTGCCCCTGATCCGGCTGCTGGAAAAACTTCATATTATCGATGTCCCTGCCGCCGCCGTAGTCGGCCATCAGGGTATCTACCATGACCTGCATGGCTTCATCGATCTTGTCCTCACTGATCACGGGCATCTCCATGATCTCGTCCAGGACAGATGCATTCCGCTTCTTCGCGTCTTCCGTCATGACTTTCCTTCCATGCCCGGCGTATCCCACCTTCCCGGGGACGCCTGGATCCCTTTATCAAATAATAACGTTTTACTATTATACCCTTTTCTCCGGCCCGATAACACAGGCGCCGCAACAATCCCTTCATTTCACGGGAGGCCCCGCCGGAACGACCGATGCGCGGGCGCTGGCCGCCGCCACCCGCCAATATTTCGAGGCGGAGATATTGACAGTGTATTATCATTCATAGTACACTAAGTACACCAATAGACCCGACCACGGAAAGGAGGAAGGCGTGTTCCAATTAGATACGAAAAGTCCTCATTCGATCTACGAGCAGGTCGTGTCCCAGTCCAAGGAACTGATCCTGACCGGCGTACTGGCCCGGGACGACAGGATGCCTTCCGTCAGGGAGCTGTCCCGCAGCCTCCGGATCAACCCCAATACCGTTCAGAAGTCCTTCCGCCAGCTGGAGCAGGAGGGCTATGTCTACACTGTGCCCGGGAAAGGCACCTTCGTGGCGGGCCGGGAGGCCATCCGCTACGACCAGGAACGGGCGGACCGGGCACTGGCCCAGATCCGGGAGGGCTGCCGGGAGCTCCTGCTCCTGGGGCTGACCCCGGACCAGGTCCGGGAGGAAGTCGAGCGGATCTTCCGGGACGGGGCCGCGAAGGCGGCGGCCGCTGGCTCCGGACCCGGCCCGGGTCCGGGCTCTGAGGAAACCGGGGCCGCCGCCGGCCCGGGGGGCGAAGAAACGAACCCGGCGGCGCCGGCATCAGCCGGCGGGCCGTCGGAAACCGACGGTCCGGCCCCGGGACCGGCATCGGCCATGGATGCGGCCGCTGGCCAGCCGCTGACGGGCGGCGGAAAGGAGAAGGAACGATGATCTCTGTCGAGAACCTGGAAAAGCGTTTTGATACCGGGCAGGTCCTCCACGACCTCTCCCTGACCGTGCCCGACGGGTCCATCTACGCCCTGATCGGAGCCAATGGCGCCGGAAAGACCACCGTCATCCGCCACCTGGCCGGGATCCTGAAGGAAGACGCCGGCACCATCACCTATGACGGCGAGCCTGTCTGGGAGAATCCTTCCCTGAAGGCCAGGATCGGCCTGATCCCCGATGAACTCTGGTTCCCGCGGAAGGCGACCCTGAAGGACATGAGCCGGCTCTATGGCGGCCTGTATGCCGGCTGGGACCCTGCCCGCTTCCACGAGCTGACCCAGCTCTTCCACCTGCGGGAAGACCGGTCCCTGTCTATCTTCTCGAAGGGGATGACCAAACAGGCCGCCTTCACGCTGGTGATGGCCGAGCGGCCGGACTACCTGCTTCTGGACGAACCCATCGACGGCCTGGACCCCATCGTCCGCCGGCTCGTCTGGCGGACCATCGTGGACGACGTGGCGGACCGGGGCATGACCGTCCTGGTCTCTTCCCATAATCTGAAGGAGATGGAAGACATCTGCGACCGGGTCGGCATCCTGGACCATGGGCGGACTCTGCTGGAAAGGGATCTGGCGGAGATCCGGGACGGCGTCACGAAGGTCCAGATCGCCTTCACCGCCGAGGACCAGACAGGCTGGGACCGGCTGAACGAGGCCCTGAAGGGGACGGATGTCCTTCAGATGGACCGGCAGGGCTCCTTAGGCTTCCTGATTATCCGAGGAAAGGAGAGCGAAGTTCGTTCGATTTTGTCCCCCCTCCATCCGGCGGTCCTGGATATTATCCCGCTGACCCTGGAAGACATCTTCATCTATGAGCTGGGAGGTGAAAATGATGACATTAAGAAACTCCTCTTCTGAGAAGGGTCCCCGGACAGCCAGGGCGCTCCGGACACTGACGCGAGAAAAGGTCCGCCGGTTCTGGCTTCTGCCGGCGGGCGGCTTCCTCGCCCTCTTCCTGACCGTAGACCTGCCCCTCTTCATGCTGATCCACAATCACGGAGAGACCGCTTCCGCTTACCTGCAGAATATGGTGACCAGTCCATCCCTGCTCAGTTCCATCCTGCCCTTCGTTCTGGCGCTGATCACGGCCTGCGCCGTATTCGGCAGCCTCCACCGGCAGTCTTCCGCCGGCATGTACCAGAGCTTTCCGGTGAACCGACGGCAGCTCTTCCTGTCCGATGTGATCAGCGGCCTGATCCTCCTGGCGATCCCGATCTTCCTGACCGGGCTCCTGCTCCTAAGCTCCCATCTGGCCTTCACGACGGTCACTGCCGACCAGTGGGACACGGAAGGGCTCCGGACCATCATGGCCATCCGCGCTCCATCCTTCCCCTGGATCTGGATGGGGATCACTTTCCTGGTCACCTTCTTCTACTATTCCATCGCCTGCCTGGCAGGCGTACTGGCAGGAACGGGCGTCATTCACGCCCTCCTGACCCTCTTTCTGACCGTTATGGTGCCGAGCCTTACGGTCCTGACCTACGAGATGGCCTCCTTCTACCTGCTGGGCTTCGGCGGCGAGTTTCCGACTTCTCTGATCCAGTGTGTCCTGCCTCCCTACTGGCTGGCAGCCCGTGCCGGGGAAGCAGGTGGAGGCTCCATGACCGGCCCTCTCCTGGCCTGTTTCCTAGAGGGCCTGCTGATCCTGACAGCGGCCTGCTTCTTCTTCCAGAAGCTGAAGCTGGAAAGGGAACAGGATTCGGTGGCCTGGCCCAGGCTGGCCGACGCGCTCGTGGTGCTTCTGACCTTCATGTCTGTCCTGGCGGTCCTCTTCTTCACGAACGATATGCTGGGCCTGGAGACGAGCGGGTATTTTCCCCTCTTCGCCGCGGTCCTCACCCTCCTCTTCTTCCTGGTCTACCGGATCATCGCGGACAGGACGACGAAGATCCTGAACCGCAGAACCCTGCTCAGCTTCCTGGTCTGCCTGGGGGCGCTGGCCCTCTTCCTGGGCGCCGTCCGCTATGACATGACAGGCTATGCCCGGCGGATCCCGGAGCCCTCGAAAGTCGCGTCCGTGACCCTGGCAGACGACGCCAACCTCCTCTTCGGCCAGTCCCTGAAGCTGACTTCGCCGAAGTCTGTGAAAGCGGCGACAAAGGCCCACCAAGCGGTCGTTCAGAAGCTCCGCGCCTCAGAATCAGTCAGCACGAACGCCGGAACCAGCGGCACAGCGGCCAGCGACACTTCGGTCAGTGACACGCTCACCCTGACTTACCATCTGAAGAGCGGCCGGACCCTCCGGCGCCGCTTCTACGTCCCGGACGCGGTGAACATGCCGGACCTCCAGGCCCTCTTCAATACCCCGGAGGTCCGGCGGGACCTGGCGCCGGATCGGCTCCTGGGCAAAGATCTTACCGAGGTCGCCGTGGTGACCTCCCCGTCGAGTGACAGCACGACCGGCTGGCGGGTGAACGTGGCCGAACGTGACCGAAAGGCCATCCTTCAGGCCGCCGCGAAGGACATCCAGGCCTTCTCCTACGCCGAGCTCATGGTCCACACCAGTGATGTCTCAGAACCCGGTCTCAAGCTCCAGTTCGTCCTTTCGGAGGAAAGCGGCCGGGTGGATAACGGGGACGGCGCCGGCCTCCTCCACTTGATTCCTGTCGATAACAGAACCCCCCACCTCCAGGCCTTTCTGAAGACGCGCCCCTATCTGAAGGATCGGGATCAGGCCACCGAGGTCTTCCAGCTCGACGCGGAAGAGCGCGACGAATATTAAGAGGAGACCTCGCAGGCCTGAACAGACTGACCTCGCAGGCCTGAACAGACTGACCGCGCAGGCCTGAACAGACTGACCGCGCGGACCTGACACGGGAGCGAAACCATCCTTCCACGCGGACCTGACACAGGGGCGAGCCTCCTGACGACCCTCGGCCTTTCCCGCCGTCCCGGCAGAATTGACTGGCAAGAATAGCCGCGTCCACTGGAAACAGATGGGCGCGGCTTTTCTGAACCTCCGGGTTCCCCCGGACGGCCTGCCCGCGAAAGCGGCTATCTCTTCGTTCAGGACGGACGCCTGTCGACCGCCGCCCGCCGGGCGGAACCCCTCGAAGTTCTCAGCCGGCTCTCATTATTTCGCCCGGCCCCTGTTCATGAAAAAAATTTGTCTCGCGCACAAAAAAACGTTCAATAACTATTTCAATTGCATAATGCCACTGGTATAATAGGTTTTAGCAGTATATAGTGTGAATAGCGAAAGGATTCAAACATGGATCTGAAGCATAAATACCGCGCCTGGGCGGAAATCCACCGGGAAGCCCTGGTCCACAACCTGAATTACGCGAAAGAAAAGACCGGCAGGAAGATCATGTGCGTGATCAAGGGCAACGCCCACGGGCACGGGGCCGTAGAATGCGGCCGGGTCTTCCAGGAGGCCGGCGCGGACGCCTTCGCCGTCGCCTCCTTCCCGGAAGCCATGGAGCTCCGGGAGGGGGGGATCACCCTGCCTATCCTGATCCTGGGCTGGACGGATCCGGATTCTGTCCCCGACATGATCGAAAACAGAATCACCCAGTCTGCCCTGTCCCTGTCCTACGCCCGAGAGCTGAGCGAGCGGGCCGCCGGAGCAGGCGCGGACCGCCCGGGGGCGGGGAAGCTTTCCGTCCACGCGAAGCTGGACACGGGCATGACCCGGACCGGGATCGACGCCCAGCACGACCCCGCCGCCGCGGCCCGGGACGTGATCGCCATAGACAGCCTTCCCGGCCTGGACCTGACCGGCATATTCACCCACCTGGCGGCGGCGGACATGCCTGAAAAGGACGATTATACCGCCTGGCAGCTCGAAAACTACCGGAAGGTACTGGCGGAACTGGACCGGCAGGGCTTCGATAAGAAAGTCATCCACCACGTGGGGAACAGCGCCACCATCCTCTACCACCCCGAGGGCTACTTCGACATGGTCCGGGAAGGTGTCATGATGTACGGCTTCTACCCCAACGGCGTCTATGAGGAGGACGGCCCCCTGGAAGCGGTCCTGGCCCTGAAGGCCCGGGTGGCCCAGGTCCGGGAGATCCCGGCGGGCACCAGTGTCAGCTACGGCTGCACCTTCACCTCCGAGCGCCCCATGAAAATCGCCGTGGCCACCTGCGGCTACGCGGATTCCTATCCCCGCCGCCTGAGCAATACCGGTGCCTGGAGCGTCATCCGGGGCCATAAGTGCCCTCAGATCGGCCGGATCTGCATGGACATGTGCATGTTCGACGTGTCCGGCGTTCCCGACGTCCAGGAGGGCGACGAGATCATCCTGTACGGCCGGGGCGGCATGTCCCTGGACGAGGCCGCTGAGAAGGCAGGCACCATCAATTGTGAGATCACCTGCCTCCTGACGCAGCGGGTCGAGAAGATCTATATCTGAGAGGGCTGACAAAGGGCAGCCTGGCTTACGGCCGCCGCGGGCGGCGCGTCCGGCGCCCGCCGGAAGAAAGAGAAGACGCCATGCTTGACACGAGATATCTGTTCACCGACGACCCCGTCCAGGACCGGGTCCATCCACCGGAGGAGATTGAGATCCTCCTCCCCGGCAGCCGGGGCACCCTGCTCACCATGCTCTTCACCCCGGCCGGCGAAGGCCCCCACCCCACCATTCTCCTTTTCCACGGCTTCCCGGGGAATGAGCAGATGCTGGACGCGGGCTACGCCTTCCGCCGGATCGGCTTCAATGTCATCACCTTCCACTACAGCGGCTGCTACGGCTCAGAAGGGCACTACTCCTTCCTGAATGACCTGGATGACGCGAAGACCCTCCTGGCCTTCGTCCAGGACCCGGCCAACGCGGAAGAATACGGTTTCGACACCTCCAATATTCTCCTTTTCGGTCAGAGTCTGGGGGGCTTCGTCGCCCTCCACACGGCGGCGGACTGCGCCGGGATTAAGGGGACGGTGGTGGCGGCCCCCTTCGATTTCGGCCGCATGTACCACCTGTCGAAGACCGATCCGGCGGCCCGCCACATCTTCTACGACATCATCGACGGGGGCGTGGACTGGATCAACACGACCCGGGAGGAGTTCTACGGAGAACTGGAGCGGGACTGGCCCCAGCTGGATGTCGCCTCGAAGGCGGACCGGCTGGCCGGCCAGACCCTCTCCATCATCTGCGGAGAGTTCGACACGATTGCTGTCCCGGAATTAAACGGGAAGTATATTTACGACAGGATCGCCGAGCTCGGAAGGGGGAACATCGATTACCTCTCCCTCCCTGGCTCCCACAATTTCTCGGACCGGCGCTGCACGCTCATCCGGGAATGCGGGGAAAGGCTCTGCCGTATCGCCAACAGCTGAAGGCCGAAGGCAGCCGGGCGTGACCCGGATCAGGCCGAAGGGCGCGAAGACCGCCTGCCGGGCTGCCTTCGTCCTTCCATCGAAACAGTATTATGCGGCATCAGGAGGTAGATTATGGAACTGGTCAAGCATAACAAATTCCAGCGATTATTCCTGCCTGGGATGATCTTTCAGTCAATGGTCATCGGCGGAGGCTACGGCACCGGCGCCGAGATGGCCCAGTATTTCGGTGTCAGCGGCGTCATGGGCGGCATCCTGACCTGCGTGGTGGTGGCTGTCGTCTGGGGCGTCATCAGCATGGTCACCTATGAGTTCGCCAGAGTCTTCCGGACTTATGATTATCATTCTCTGACCGATGCCCTGCTGGGGAAGGGATCGATCCTCTATGAGATCACCTACCTGGCCGCCAGCCTCATGGTCCTGGGCGTGGTCATCGCCACCTCCGGCAACATGTTCGAGAATATGCTCCACGTCAACCGCTGGATCGGTTCCTTCGTCCTGGCGGCGCTGATCTGCGTCTTCATCATCTCCGGCACGAAGGTCGTCGAGCAGGTGTTCGCCGTCTGGAGCTACGCCCTGTACGCGGTCTATATCCTTTTCTTCATCGTGGTCTTCATGAAGTTCGGCAGTCAGATCAGCAGCAACCTTGGCATGATGGAGGTCAAACACGGCTGGTTCACCAACGGGCTCATCTATTCATCCTATAACCTGGGCATCGTGGCGGCCGCCCTGTACTCCACCGCCGACTGTCAGAGCCGGAAGGAAGCCTTCGGGGCCGGTATCCTGACCGGCGTCATCGCCGTCCTGCCCGCCCTCTTCCTCTTCCTGGCCCTGTCCGCCTTCTACCCGGACTTCCTCACGCTGGAGGTCCCCGTCAACCTGCTCTTCGAGAAGCTGAACATGCCCTGGCTGTACGTGGCCTTCGAGGTCGTCCTCTTCGGCACCCTCATCGAGACCGGCATGGGCTTCATTAAAGCCATCACGGACCGGGTCGAAGTCAGCTATCAGAAGAAGAGCAGCGCGGTCCCGAAGTGGATCCGCCCGGCCGTCACCATCGGCTTCGTGGTGATCGGCCTCCTGATCTCGAAATTCGGCATCACGTCGATCATCCTGAAGGGCTACGGCTCCCTGCCCTACGCCTACCTGATCACCCTGATCATCCCCCTCTTCACCATCGGCATCTACAAGCTGGTCAAGCACGGGCCGACCCCAGAGCCGCTGCCCGAGGGAGAAGTCCTGAAGGACTGAACAGGAACGCTGACAGATCATGGGGGTATCTCCACTGTGGTCTGTGTGTAACTATTTTCAATAACTTATCCCTTAAGGCAGTCTCCCTGTGGAGGCTGCCTTTTGTATGTATGAAAGCTTCTCCGCACCAATCCATCAACAGAATAACACGTTCCATCTATATAAACGATATGAACCCATGCTTTTCCGGACACTTGGAAGGCCTATCCTGTAAACAGTTGAAATCGACGATAATCGGGGAGAAGGAGGAGAAACATGAAGCTCAGGTCATTAAGAGAAGCGTTAAGAAAGAAGGGCAGGGCGGCCGCGCTGCTGCTGGCGGTCCTGATCACGGTATCCGCGCCGATGAGCGTCTTCGCGGCCAGCGGCAGCTCCTCCAGTTCAGCCAGCTCGGCCAGTACCGCCAGCGCGGTCCAGGTTTCCGCCCCGCCCTCCATGCCGGGCGGATCTTCTCCGGGCGGCGGCCAGGGGAACGGGGCCGCGCCCGGCGGCGGCGCCAACACGCAGACCTATGATTTCACCGGCAGCCACAGCGCCAGCCTGACCGCCGGAAGCGGGAAGACCGTGAAGAAGACTTCCGGCACCATCACCGCCGCCTCGAAGGACCAGAACGCCGCCCTGGCCCAGAACGGCGGGACCCTGGACCTGTCCGGCGTTACCCTGTCGAAATCCGGCAGCGACGAGGACGGAGACAGCTGCAATTTCTACGGCCTGAATTCCATCCTGCTCGCCGTAGGAAAGAGCTCGAAGGCCTATCTGTCGAACAGCTCCCTCACTGCCTCCGGGTCCGGCAGCAACGGCCTGTTCGCGACCGACAGCGCGAAGATCTTCGCCAACGATCTCACCATCTCCACAGAGAAGGACAATTCCCGGGGCCTAGACGCCACCTACGGCGGCACCATCGTGGCCAACGCCCTGAAGATCTCGACGAAGGGCAGCCACAGCGCGGCGCTGGCCACGGACAGGGGCGGCGGCAACATCTCCGTAACAGACAGCAGCCTGAAGACCGCGGGCTCCGGATCGCCCCTCCTCTACTCCACCGGGACCATCGAGGTGAACGGGGTCCAGGGCACCGCCTCCGGCAGCCAGATCGCCGGTATGGAGGGCTATAACACGATCCGGATCAAGTCCTCCACCCTGACCAGCACGAATGACGCGAAGACCGGCAGCGACCCCATTAAAAACGGCGTCATCATCTATCAGTCCACCTCCGGCGACGCTGACACCGAATCCTCACAGAAGGCGGATTTCGAGGCCGAAGCCTCCACCCTGAAGACCTCGATCACCTCCGGCGCCATGTTTTATGTGACGAATACGACCGCGAAGGTCGTCCTGAAGGATACGAAGATCCAGACCGGAAGCAGCGCCGTCGACCTGATCCGGGCAGAGGGGAACAACAGCAATAACTGGGGCACCGCGGGCTCGAACGGCGCCAAGCTCACCTTCACCGGCATCAGCCAGGACCTGTCCGGAAACATCGTGGTCGACACCATCAGCAGCCTGAAGTTCTACCTGCTGGACGGCAGCACCTATACAGGATCCACGAAGATCGAGCAGAACACGGCAGGATCGTCCTCCGGGTCGCCTTTGTCCATGTACCTCTCGAAGGATTCCACCTGGACCGTCACCTCCAGCTGCCAGGTGTCCAACCTGTACGCGGAGTCCGGCGCGAAGATCGTGGACAAGTCCGGGAAGACGGTGACCATCGTCGCGGGCGGCAAGACCGTGGTGAAGGGGACCTCCTCTCTGAAGGTGACGGTCACCGGGAAATACGGGACCTCCTTCGAGACCGGCTCCGACAATAAGCTGTCCTCCATGTCCATCAGCCGAAAGGCCTTCAACAGCCACTTCGGCCTGAATACCAGCACTGAGAAGCTCTCTTCGTCCTCCAGCGCCAGCGCGTCCAGCACAGCCAGCACAGCCAACACATCGACGAAATCCGCTTCGGCAAGCTCCAGCTCCGGCTCGATCTTCGCCCGGATCTGGGCCTGGCTGCGGTCCCTGCTGAGCTAAGATCCTGCCGGACCGGCGGATAACGAAAACAGGGACCCCCGCGGGGGGTCCCTGTTCTGTACTCTGTAAACCTGCCCGTCCGGCAAGCCCGCCCTTCGTCTGGATAAGGCGCGGCCGGAAAGCAGGCTGTAACGCCCGATCCTAAGACTAGTCGCGCTTCAGCACGGCGCCCTTCATGGCCGAGGTCACCAGTCTGGAATAGCGGTCCAGATAGCTGCCGGGCTTGACATCCGGCTTATGGGGCTGCCAGTTCTTCCGCCGCTCTTCCAGAGTGGCTTCATCCACGCAGAGATCGACCTTCCCGTTCGGCAGATCGATGTCGATGATGTCGCCGTCCTCGACCAGGGCCAGCAGGCCGCCCTCAGCCGCTTCCGGGGAAACATGGCCGATGGCCGCGCCGTGGGTCGCGCCGGAGAAACGTCCGTCGGTGACGATGGCCACGGAATCCGCCAGGCCCATGCCGAACATGGCGCCTGTGAAGGCCAGCATCTCACGCATGCCGGGGCCGCCCTTCGGGCCCTCATACCGGACCACGACCACGTCGCCGGGCTTGACCACACCGTCATAGATGGCCTTCACAGCGGGCTCTTCCTGATCGAAGACCCGGGCAGGCCCTCTGTGGGTCAGCATCTCCGGCAGAACGCCGGCGATCTTACAGACCGCGCCGTCCGCCGCCAGGTTGCCGTGGAGGATCTTCAGCGCGCCCTTCTGGGAGTAGGCTGTCTCCTTCGTCCGGATGACCTCCTCATCCTTCACTTCGGCCTTCGCCACATTCTCGCTCATCTGCTTGCCGGTGACAGTCAGGTTGTCCTGCAGGAGCCCATACTCATTCAGCCGGTGCATGACAGCGGTGATGCCGCCGGCGTGGTGGAGCTGCTCCGGATAATGGTCGCCGGAGGGCTTCAGCTTGACCAGGTTGGGCGTGGAGTCCGCGATCTCTTCGACCCAGTCGAAGGTGAAGGGAACGTCCGCCTCATTGGCGATGGCGGGCAGGTGGAGCATGGTATTGGAGGAACCGCCGATGGCCATGTCGACGACCAGCGCGTTATGGATAGCCTTCTCATTCAGGATCTTATCCGGGGTCAGATCCTCGTTCACCATATCGACGATCCGCTCACCGGTCCGCTTCGCGTATCTCAGCTTCGCGTTGTAAGGAGCGGGGATGGAGGCGCCGGGCAGGCACATGCCCAGGGCTTCGGTCAGGAAGCTCATGGTATTGGCGGTGCCCAGCATGTTGCAGGAGCCGCAGGTGGGAAGGGCTTCGATCTCGATCTCGTCCATCTCATCCTGGTCGATGATGCCTCTCTTCAGCAGGCCCTGGGAGTCCACCAGGTCACTGTAGCAGATCTGCCGGTGACCGCCGTCCATATTGCCGACCAGCATCGGGCCGCCGGTGATCAGGATGGTGGGCAGGTTCAGCCGCGCCGCGGCCATCAGGGCGCCGGGGACGATCTTATCGCAGCCGACGACCATGACCAGACCATCATACTGATGGGCCTGGGCCATGCACTCGATGGAGTTCGCGATGACCTCCCGGCTGGCCAGGGGGTAATGCATGCCGTAATGACCGGTCGCGATGCCGTCGCAGATGCCGATGGTGGAGAACTTGACGGGAATGCCGCCCGCGGCCAGGACGCCGTTCGCGGCGGCCTCGGCAAGCCGGGTCAGATGGTTGTGGCCGGGCATCGTCTCATTCGCCGTGTTCACGATGCCGATGATCGGCTTCTTCCCCAGCTCCTCGGGCAGGATGCCGGTGGCATAGTACAGACTTCTGTGGGGAGCTCTGTCGATGCCTTCAACGGTGATATTGCTCTTAAATTTCTTGTCCATTCCTTTTCCTCCATGGTGCGTTCTGCGACATCATCTTATCATGTATACAGTATTACGTTCCCCGACGGCACTTCTCCGTCCTCTCTGTGATGCCTCTTGTTTTTTTATTATATAAAAACTCCGCCCTTTTGCAAGCAAGAAAACCGTTAAAACCTTGAGAAATCAATAAGTTTCACAATTCAATCCGGCACGTCCGGCACAACCGGCATACCGGTTTATCAACTTTACCCGATCTTAACAAAAATTTTCCCGTACGCGTTCAGCTCCGCGCCGCCCGGCCGCCGTCGCCGGATTTCACCGATCCTTCACCTGAAACCGCTTCCAACCACGGCGCGGCTCTGCTACAATAATATGTAGAAAATTCCCCAGGACAGAAAGGAGCCGGATATGGCATTTTTTGACAAGCTGCAGGATGTGGCGAAGACTGTCGGCGATACCGCCAGCGACACTGTAGAATCCGCCAAGCTGAAAACGAAGATGAATGGCGAGAAGCGGGAGATCAGCGAGCTCCTCGAGAAGATTGGGCAGGTCATCTTCGACCAGGCGGAGGCGGGCAACCCACCCGAGGATGAGGGCCTCCGGTCCATGATCTACCAGATTAAGGAGCATCAGAAGACCATCGCGGACCTCGAACAGCAGGTCGCGGACCTGAAGAACGACTGACCCAGTCAAACGGCCAGATTTCCTTGACATGACTAACGCATCGCCTAATCGCGATGCGTTATTTTTTCATCGCCCGGATGACCTGACCAGGCGAAACATGTCCGGCGCCTTCCGGCGCCTCCCTCCTCAGACTTCATGCCGGCCCCATCCGGGACGACGCCGCGGAAGCAGGCAGGCGGAAAAAGCCGCCGCCCCTATCACGGGAAATGCCGCTGCCCCCTTCAGCTGCGGATAATACCGTCTCCCCATCCCCCCCCTTGCGAAACTTCCCGTTTCCGCTGTATGATAAAGGTTATGAACAGTTTATCGAAAAAGAAAAAAGGCATCCTCTTCATCCTCATGGCGGCCTTCTCCTTCTCGCTGATGACCTTCTTCGTAAGGTTCTCCGGGGACGTGCCTACCATGGAAAAGTGTTTTTTCCGCAATCTGCCGACGGTCTTCATCTCCGGCTGGCTCCTGGCCCGGTCACCCCAGAAGTTCCATATCAAGCGGGAAAGCTATGGGGGGATCCTGATGCGCTGCGTCTTCGGCGCCAGCGGCATGATCGCTAATTTCTGGGCCATTGACCATCTGGCCCTGCCTGACGCCAACCTGCTGAATAAGATATCCCCTTTCTTCGCCATGATCCTGTCGGCCTGGCTCCTGAAGGAGAAGCCGACCCGGGCGGAATGGGGCCTGGTCTTCACAGCCTTCGCCGGGGCCCTGCTGGTGATTAAGCCCACGGCCGGCGCCGCCAGCCTGCCGGCCCTGGTCGGCCTGTTCAGCGGCTTCGGAGCGGGCACCGCGTATACCTTTGTCCACAAGCTGGGCCTCCAGGGAGAGCGGGGCCAGGTCATCGTCTTCTGCTTCTCCCTCTTCACGGTCCTGCTCTGCAGCCCCTACCTGATCTTCAGCATGCACCCCCTGACGCCTTTCCAGCTCGGCGCGCTCATGTGCGCGGGGTTCGCGGGGGCGGGCGGTCAGCTGGCCATCACCGCGGCCTACCAGGCGGCGCCGGCGAAGGAGATCTCCGTGTTCGACTACACGCAGGTGATCTTCTCCGCGGTCTGGGGCTTCTTCTTCCTGGACGAACTGCCGGACCGCTGGTCTGTCCTGGGCTACATCATCATCGGGGCCGTGGCCGTCGTGAAGTGGCGGCTGGCCAACCGGCCGGGGGGCCCAGCCGAGGCGGCGGCCGGGGAATGAGGACCGCCAGCGGGGCCGCAGACCATGGGGACCGCCCTCAGCCGGACGGCTCCGGCGCGTTGCCGTTTCCGGTATCGTGATAAAGGCAGGCCCCACCAGTCGGACGGCTCCGGCAGAAAGGAAACAGACTATGGATATCCAATACCTCGAGACCGGGTCGACAGACCCCTGTTTCAACCTGGCGGCCGAGGAGACTGTCCTCCGGAGCCGGCGGCAGGGAACCATCCTCATGCTCTGGCAGAATGACCGGACCATCGTCATCGGTCAGAACCAGAACGCGGAAGAAGAGATCAACCGGCCCTTCGTCGAGAAAATGGGCATCCGGGTCGTCCGCCGGATCACCGGCGGCGGCGCGGTCTACCACGACCTGGGCAACCTGAATTATTCCCTGATCGCGGACGCCGGGAATGATAACAGCTTGTCCATCACCCGTTTCACCCGCCCCGTGGCGGCCGCCCTCCGCGGCCTGGGTCTGAACGCCGAGGCCTCCGGGCGGAACGACATCCTGGTAGACGGCCGGAAGGTCTCCGGCACAGCCCAGCGACTCTTGGACGGCCGCATCCTCCACCACGGGACCCTCCTCTTCGATTCTGACCTGGACATGGTCGCCGGGGCCCTCCGCCCGGACCCCTCCAAGTTCCAGTCGAAAAGCTCGAAATCCGTCCGGAGCCGGGTCACCAACATCCGGCCCCTTCTGCGCGAGGACATGTCTCTGGAAGAATTCAAGACCTGCCTGAAGCTGTCCCTCGCGGCGGCGGCCGGAGAAGCGGGGTGGTCAGAATGTCCTCTCACCCCTGCCGAGAAGCGCGCGGCGGAAACGCTGGCCGATGAGAAATACAGGACCTGGGCCTGGACCTACGGCAGGTCTCCCGCCTTCACTTACAGGAACCGCCGCCGGTTCAGCGGCGGCAGCCTGGAGGTCCGGGCGGCTGTGGAGCATGGAAAGATCAGCGATATCCGCTTCTATGGGGATTTCCTGTCCCTGGCGCCCCTGGACCCGCTGACGGAGGCCCTGAAGGGGGTTCCCTTTCAGCGGGCTCAGGTGGCCTCTGTTCTCAAGGCCTGCTCTCTCTCAACTCTTTTTGGCGGCATCAGTCAGTCGGAAGTCCTGGAGACCCTCTTCCCCGGAGAAATCGGGGAAGAGTAGCCGCCGCGTCATCGGCCGCAGATCGGCCCGCGAACCCTCATCTATTCAGCGCCCCTATCACCAGCATCACGGTGAAGATCAGCATGCTGAAGGCCTCTGTAATCAATGGGATCATACCGTAGATATATCCCCTCATCGGCGAGACGTTATAATAGGCAAGGTAGAAGATCATGCTCAGCGCCGCAGCCACAGCGATTATGATCAGCATCGCGATGAATGATCTATCGTTTATCGCGTCTGCCGAATACACCTTCCCGGCTGCCAGGATCATAAGCATCGACCAGCCGACGATCAGAAACAGCTCTGTCGTGACCTGCCGGTGCAGCAGAAACCGACTGCCCAGAAGCAGTACGATATACACGAGAACGTCGCCGATCAGCACCGCTGTCCCGGAAATAATATCTTTCCCCGCCACGATATGGTTCGCCCCGGTGACGGACAGGATCACGCCCAGAACGCCGAGGGCCGCTGTAATATACAGCAGGATCCCGACCCTTCCGGTCACGCGGCTCACAGTTACGCCAGGGTAGAATCCCGCCCTCCACCAGAGAAGGTAGAAGATACAGCATAAGATCAAAGAGATCTGTCCGGCAATCAAGGTCTTCATAGCACCGTTCCCTCCCGCTCCTTTCATAACTTCCGGCTGACAGCCGACGGTCGCCTGCCGGCCGTTCCGGACGTTCTTCCTTCCTTCGAACACCTTTCGCGTGAGCTTTTCCAATCTATCAATCACGCGATTTCCCCGCACCCGTATTATACCGCCTTATTTTTTTCTTAGCAGATTTTCCCGGTCCTATTCTTCTTCTCCCGCATCCGTTTCCATTCCGCAACGACGACTCAGAACGGAAACCATCCTGCCCCGAACAGGCTTTTCAATGAGATTTCCCTATTCAGCCGCCTAAAGTTTCTGATCTGCAACGCCCAGCCGCCCCCTTTTCCGGAAATCTACCGCCCTTCTCCCTTGAAAATCCACGTTTTTCTTTTTGGCACGGCCTTTGCAATTTATTAGGGCAGAAAAGAAAAATCAACCCGGCGGCCTTTCGGAAGAGCCGCCCGCATCCGAAAGGAGGATCCCATGGCAAAGGTCGAAGCAGAGATGCGAGATAAACTAACCCCGGTCGAGAAGGGACCGGACGTAACCGAGCTGAAGTTCAAGCTGTCCATCAACGGTGAAGACATGCACTATCCCGGAGAAATGATCTCCGGCTGCAAGCTGATGGAGAAGTGCATCGACTGCTGCACGGAACTGAGCAACATCCGCGATAAGGGCGACGGCGGCCTGTTCGTCCACACTCAGGCGGACATTCTTCACCCGGTTCACATGCTGGACGCTGTCGAGATCATCGTCTGGCTGAAGAAGCAGGGGACCAGTTCCCGGGTCTACGGATATGAGATGTATAAGACCTCTGAGTACGACATTAAGACCGACCGGTCCGAGGTCTTCGACGTTCCTATCCTGACCGTGAAGGGCGATGTGGTCTTCGTTCTGCCCGCCCTCAGAAAATAAGTTGAGTAATGGCGGCCGCCGACCGCGTTCCGCCGAAAGGATATTCTGACAAACCACCCCATTCATGAAAGGAGAAAAAAAATGTCTGAAACGATCCAGGAAATGGTAGAAAAAGCGAGAAAAGCCTTCGATGAGATTCAGGATTACAGCCAGGAGCAGGTAGACAAGCTGGTCTACGCCGCCGGCAAGATCATCTTCGACCACGCCAAGGAACTTGGCGACATGGCCGTGGAAGAGACCCAGCTGGGCGACAAGCACGAGAAGCTCCTGAAGAACCAGGAGACGGGCGCCGTCATGTGGGAGTACCTGAAGGATAAGAAGTCCGTGGGCATCCTGAACACAGAGCCTGACGAGAAGGGCCTGATCCGGGTCGCGCATCCGGTCGGGATCGTCGCCTGCATCACCCCCGCCACCAACCCCACCATCACCCCGCTGGGCAACTTCATGCAGATCATGAAGGGTAAAAACGCCACCATCGTCTCCCCGGCTCCGAGAGCTGCCGAGACTTCCTATAAGAGCGTCGAGTACATCCGCCAGGCCCTGGTGGAGAACGGCGCGCCGGCCGACCTGATTCAGTGCATCCGCGAGGTCTCCATGGCGAAGAGCCAGGAACTGATGGCCACCTGTGACCTGGTCGTCGCCACCGGCAGCATGGGCCTGACGAAGGCCGCCTATTCCTCCGGCACCCCGGCCTACGGCGTCGGCCCCGGCAACAGCCCCTCCATCATCGATAAGGGCTTCGATAAGGCGAAAGCGGCGGTCATGGACGTTGAATCCATCGGCGGCGACAATGGTATGCTCTGCGACGGCAACAACCTGCTCCTCTATCCGGCCGATGAAGCGGCAGAGACCGAGGCGGCCCTGAAGGAAGCCGGCGTGGCCATTTATGAGAAGCCGGAAGACATCCAGAAGTTCCGTGAGACCATCTTCAAGGACGACGGCGAGCTGGATCCTGATTTCGTAGGCCGCCACGCCTATAAGATCGCGGATAAGGCCGGCCTGCCTCTGCCGGAAGGCGCCACCATCATCGGCCTGAAGGTAGATAAGATCGGTAAGACCGAGATCCTCTGCAAGGAGATCCTGTCCCCGGTGGTCATCCTGAAGACCTATGACACCTTCGAAGAAGCCGTGGCTCTGGCCATCCAGAACATGGAGGAATGCGGCGGTGTCGGCCACACTGCCGGCCTCTTCACCGACGATAAGGAGCACGTCCTCTACGCGGCGGAGCGTCTGCCGGTCAGCCGTGTCATCGTCAACCAGCCTTCTCCCTATGCCTGGGGTCCGGCCGAGAACGGCCTGGCGCCCGCTGTTTCCGAGGGCTGCGGCACCTGGGGCAACAATATTCTCTCCGACAACGTGGACTACATCAACTTCCTGAACATCTCCAAGGTGGCCTACCCCCTGGATGTCCAGACGAAGACTCCCGCTGAGGTCTTCGGCGAAGCCTGACCGTCCCTGCATCAGCAATCAGCAGTCACGCACCAGGTGACAGCCGCCGCCGGTTGTCCGCATGCCGGCCAGCCGGCGGCATTTCCCTTACCTGCGCAGAAAGGAGGTCTGCCATGAAAGAGAAGATCCTGTCCATGCTTCGGACAGTCATCACCAATGAGAAATATAAGGCCGACGCCTTCTTCCTCTGCGGCTCCAACACCGGGATGCCGAATGAGGGTCTCCAGAAGGCCTGCGAGGCCTATCTGACCGAGGCCGAGAACGGCGCCCTCCAGCCGGGGACTGCTCAGACCCTGGTGAAGGAATTGGAAACGGCTGCGTCTCAGGCCCCTGACCAGCGGGGCGCCAACACCGTGGCGGCGAATACCGCCTATCTGAAGGAGCTCCTGTCCTACCGGGCTTCTATTCTGGATACCGCCGCGATGAACGAGCGGTAAGCCTGACCGGCGCGGGACATCTCCGCGGTCAGAGCGGCCGCGGACCGACTACACAACCATCATGATAACCTTCCTCAATAAAGATCCTCTGCCCGACCGGCAGGGGATCTTTCCGTGCCTTCCCGCGCCTTCCATCCGACCGCTCAGGCAGAGGCCGCCCCCGCGTTTGACAGTTCTCTCCGCTTATTTTATCATGATAATGAGTAGTCCCGGTCCGGTCTTCCGGTTCGGGAGATGACAGAGGAAAAACGACGGGCAGGCGAAAGGAACCCTATGAAATATAAGAAATTCCTCGAAGACAATTATGACATCCTCCTCACCCTCTTCAACCACCTGGACCAGGGGATCTGGATCACAGACGGAGATGGCGTCGTCCTGATGATGAATGACACCTCCCTGGAGAACGGTGGTTTAGGCAGGAAGGACCTGCTCGGAAAAAGCATGACGGAACTCGTCCAGAGCGGCTACATCCTTCACTCCGCCGCCCTCCGGGTCATCGAGACAGGCCATTCCGCCCAGGTGATCGAAGAACTTGGCGAGGGAGGCTTCTGCCTCTCCCTCAGCACCCCGCTCAGGGACGAGGGGAAAATCGACCTGATTCTGACCATCGAGCGGGACATCAGCGAGATCGTGGAGCTCCAGAACGCCCTGAAGGAACAGCAGGACACCACAGAACGGATCAGAGACCAGCTGAAATCAGCCGACATCGACCTCCAGGCCGCGTCCGACGATCTGGTCGCCGTCAGCTATAAGATGATCCGGGTCCGTGACCTGGCGATCCACCTGGGCGCCGTCGACGCGAATGTCATTATTTTAGGCGAATCCGGCGCCGGGAAAGAACTGATCGCGGAGCTGGTCTATGAATCCAGCGCCCGCAGGGAGAAACCCTTCGTGAAAGTGAACTGCGCCGCCATCCCCGAATCCCTGATCGAGTCTGAGCTCTTCGGCTACGAGGCGGGATCCTTCACCGGCGCGAAGAGCAGCGGCCATAAGGGGATGTTCGAGAGCGCGGACGGCGGCACCATCTTCCTGGACGAGATCGGCGAACTCCCCCTGCCCATGCAGTCCAAGCTCCTCCGGGTCCTGGAAAACGGGGAAATCAGGAGGATCGGATCCGCCGCCTCCCGGAAGGTGGACGTCCGGGTCATCGCCGCCACCAACCGGGACCTGAAGAAGGAGGTAGCGAAGGGCGCCTTCCGGGAAGACCTCTACTACCGGCTCATGGTCCTGCCCATCGTCATCCCGCCCCTCCGGGATCGGAAGGAGGACATCATTCCGCTTGCCCAGACGTTCCTGGAGAAGTTCAACCGGAAATACTACATGAAGAAGGAACTGACGGAAGCCGCCTGTGAGAAGCTGGCAGCCTATGACTGGCCCGGCAACGTCCGGGAGCTGAAGAACATGATGGAACGGCTGGTCCTGGGCCAGAACCAGAAGATCGGCGGCTTCCAGGTGGATCGATGTATCCGGACCGCCCAGGATGACGGCCGGCGCAGCCTGTCCTACGAGGCGGAGGGCGCGTCTTTAGATGAAATGGTCCGAAACTATGAGCGGGACATCATCGAAAACGCCATCGAGCAGTACGGAAGCATCTCCCAGGCCGCTCAGCATCTGGGCGTGAATAAATCCACCATATCGCGAAAACTGAAGGCCTATCGGGAAAACCGCCAGGCCTGACCCGTTGCCACATCGAAATCACGTTGCTGTTCAGCAACGTGATTTTCATTTCCCCGAAAAAGGGCTTCCCGCTTGTTTTCCCCGCTTTCAGCCGTCCCGCGCCTCCCTCGAGTTTCAATTCCGCAACGGCCGCCGGGCCTCTTTCCTGTAATTGCAAGGGGTGTGAACTGGCACATCATTTGCGGACTATTTAGACAGAACAACCAGATGCGGAGCATTCCTGAAGGAAGGTGATCCTCATAGAAAATCTTACGAAATTATGGACTGGTTTCGACTGGTCCGTCCTGATCCTGTATATGGTCGGTGTCGTTGTCATCGGCCTCAGCATGAAGACCCGGGCGGGGAAGAGCGTGAAAAGCTTCTACGTTGCCTCCCGGAAACTGACAGTCCCCATCCTGGTAGGCGTAGGCGCCGCCAGCTGGTATGACTCCTGGACCATCGTGGGCCTGGGCGAATGCGGCTGGACGATGGGCATTTCCATACTCCTGGTGTTCGTCATCCCGGAGACCCTTTGCCGGCTTCCCCTGGCACTCGTCGTAGGTCCTCACGTCCGTGACGACATTCCCGACTGGGTGGTCACAGCGCCTGACCTTCTGATGTACCTCTACAACGATAAGGTCAAGCTCATTTCCGCCATCACCTACATCGCCAACATCTTCTACGACTCCGCCCTGCTGTTCGCCATCGCGGAAGTCATGAAGCTCGTCAGCGGCATGCCTCTCTGGGTGACCCTGGCCGTGACCGGCGCCATCATCGCCCTGTACACATCCATGTCAGGCTTCTGGGGCTCCGCTATCACTGACCTGATCCAGTTCGCGATCATGACAGTATCCGCCGGCGCCCTTCTGATCGGCATTATGATCAAGTTCGGCGGCCTGCCGGCCGTCTGGGCCAAGCTTGCTGTCATCGACCCCAAGCTGCTCACTCCCACCGGACACCTGACCTTCTGGGAAGGGGTCGGCTGGTTCATCTCCGCCTGCGCTATGTACTGCGAAGCGGGCTGCTACCAGCGGTTCGGGTCCGCCAGGTCCGGCCGGGACATTAAGACCGCCTACTCCATCATGCTGGCCATGGGCCTCACCTTCAGCATCGCCATGGTCTTCGCGGGCATGGCTGCCCGCGCCTTCTTCGGAGGAGCGGGCGTGAAGCCGTCCTACGGCTTCTGGGAACTGGTCTTCACCGTCCTGCCCATCGGGCTTCGGGGCCTGTTCGTTTCCGCCCTCTTCGCCGCGGTCATGTCCACCATCGAGTCTGACTGGCTGCTCTTCTCCACCTGTCTGGTCAACGACATTTACCGTGGCTTCATCAATAAGGGCCTGTCAGAGGAGAAGACCGTGAGGGGCGTCCGGATCGGGATCATCGGCTTCGGCGCCGTGACCGTGGTCGGCACTATCTTCTGGGCGGGCGGAATCGCCGATGCCTGGTATTACCTGGGCGGTTTCCTCTTCGCCATGTTCTTCATCCCGATCACCGCCGGTCTCTTCTACCGGAAACGGCGGTCAGAGGGGGCTCTGGCCTGCATCACCAGCTCCGCCGTCCTCTATGTGGTCTGGGAATTCATCCTGAACTGCCCCGGCGGCATCCCCAGCAGCGCGGTGGTGACCGTGGTCGGCGCCATCATCTATTTCACGGTCTGCCAGATCTTCTATAAGAAGTACGGCAGGTCTTCGGAGGGGGGGCGTCCCAGATGAAGCAGATATCGAGAGAAGTACTGGTCAGCCGCCTGGCGGTGGCCGCGGTCTTCATTCTGAGCGGCCTGTATCTGGTGGTGCCCATCCTGGGCGGTTCCAACGCCCTGTGCTGGCTGGTAGCCATCCTGAACCTGATCACCGGCCCCAGCATTCTGTTCGGCTACATCAACGAGGTCCGAAAGGGCTTTTTCCGGAGCCTGGACGAAGGGGGCGAGGAAGAGGATGCCCAGGACGCGGAAAACGCTTCGAAAGAGGATGCCCAGGACACGGAAGACGCTTCGGAAGGCGAAGGCCCCTCGGAAGATCCCTTGAAGAATCAGGAAGAAAGCAGGTGAGATCATGGAGAAGATGATCCTGGCGACCCGACCCGTCCGCGGGAAGGACGAGGCCGTCCAGACCAAGCTGAAGGCTGTCCAGCCAAAGATTCTGGGCATCCCCCTGGTCCGCTACCAGGTCCAGTCCCTCCGTCACGTCTGGGTCCCCTGCGCCTACGTCGTCTACCGCTGGCAGGCGGGAGGCGGCGGAAGCCTCCGGCCAGCCAGGTCCGGCCGGATCGCCGCCGTTTACGACGCGAACGAGGACCACGCCTCCATCTACGAGCTCATGTCAGAGGGAGACCTTCCCCTTCTGACCCAGCCCGCCAGACCAGATGAGATCACGGTTCTGCCCCGATCCCATGGTCCGGAGGACGCCGCCGCCCGTTCTGAGGAGGCCATCCGTTTCCAGTACCTCATGAAGGTGCTTCGGATCGCCCATGCTGACCTTTATCAGCAGCAATACACCGAATTCTGCAGGGAGGCCTGGCAGCTCTCCCTGGAATATAAGAACAAACATTTTACTAAATACGCGTATCTGGATGATTTCGGGATCACGAGCGTCCAGGCCAGGGGCCTGGGGCAGAGCCTTTCTTCCCGCACCTGATACAAGTACCGAAAAAAGGAGGACATCATGTCAGCACTTTTCGAGTTCAACCTGCCTACCCAGATCAAGTTCGGCCGCGGCGTCATCCAGGAGATCCCCGACGCCCTGAAGGCCCGGGGCCTGAAGAAGCCTCTGATCGTCACCGATAAGGGCATCGAGAAAACCGGCCTGTCTGACCGGGTGAAGGCCGTCATCGAAGACGCGGGCATCCCCTGCATGGTCTTCGACGGCATCGTCCCCAATCCCCGCGACCGGGACTGTGACACAGGCGCCCAGTTCGCGCTCGACGCCGGCGCAGACGTTCTGATCGCCATCGGCGGCGGCGGCCCCATGGAGTCCGCGAAGGCCATGGCCACCGTCATGACGAACGGCAAGACCTCCCGGGACTGGATCGACACGGAGCTGGACGTTCCCTCCGCCCCGGTCATGTGCATCCCCACCACCTGCGGCACCGGCAGTGAAGTCACCTTCAATTCCGTCATCACCAACACCGCCACCCACCTGAAGGGCAACATCTTCGACCCGAAATGCGCTCCCGTCACGGCCTTCGTGGACCCGGACATGATCGACGGTCTGCCCAGCCACCTGATCGCCTCGACGGGCATCGACGCCCTGACCCACGCCACGGAAGCTTACGTATCGACCGTCGCTACGCCTTTGTCTGACGCGGCCGCCCTGCCCGCCATCCGCCTGATCGGCCAGAACATCGCCGCGGCGGCCAACCAGCGGGATCCGAAAGCCATGGAGAATGTCATGCTGGCCTCCATGCTCGCCGGCATCGCCTTCGGAAATGCCGACACGGCCGCGGTCCACTGCATCTCTGAGTGCTTCGGCGGCTATTTCGACATCCCCCATGGCGTGACCTGCGCCATGTTCCTGCCGGAGGTCAGCGACTTCAGCATCCCCGGCAACCCGAAGAAATACGCCGATGTGGCGGAGGCCCTGGGCGTGGACCGGGCCGGGAAGACCGACGAAGAAGCCGCCCGGGAGGGCGTCCGGGTGATCCGGGCCCTCTGCGAAGAGGTGAAGATCCCCAAGCTGTCCTCCTTCGAGGCTGTGGATCCTTCCGCCTTCGAGTTCCTGGCGGAAGCCGCTTCCAAGCATGTCTGCAATCCTTCCAATCCCATCGAGGCGACGAAGGAACAGTACCTGGAGATCTTCAAGAAGGTCTATTCCGCCTGAGATCTGCCACCGCGAACCAGCTGCCGGGGCGGCGCAGCGCCCCGGGCGGCTTTCGCCCGTAAAAGGAGCTTCCTATGAACAGAAAGAAAGTATTATCGACGGCGGCCTATATTCTGATTGCCGTCTGTTTCCTCCTCGCCTTCTTCGCCATGCCCACCTTTAAGAAAGGCGCGAATTTCGGGATCTGGTCCCTGATGCCCCCTGTGATGATGTTTATTTTCGTCCTGCTGACGCAGCATCTGATTGAGGGTTTCTTCTGGGCCGCCATGCTGTCAGTGGTCATGCGCTATAAGGGCGCCACCATGACCGGTTTCGTGGATGAGGTCTTCACGGCCATCACGAACTGGGACAACTTCTGGATCCTCTGGCTCTTCATGCTGGGCGGCGCGATCACCTTCCTTTTCAGGCTCTCAGGGGCAGGAACCTATTTCGCCCGCTGGACGGCGAAGCATATCAAGTCCCGGAAGGCCGCCATGCTGGTCATGGCCCTGATGGGCTTCCCCCTGTGCATCGATGATTATATGAGTTCCCTCGTCACAGGCAGCGTCTTCACGCCGATTATGGATAACTATAAGGTGCCCCGGGAGATGACCGTCTACATCATCCGGTGCTTCGCCACGATCCCGGCTGTCCTGCTCCCCATCGGCGCCTGGTCCATCTACGTCGGCGGCGTATTCAAAATGACGAAGGTGAATATTTTCAAGGCCTACGGGACCGGCCTCCACTATTTCATGGTGAAAGTCCTCCCCTACCTCTTCTTCCCCTTCCTCTGCATCATCGTCTGTCTTCTGGTCATCCTCGGCGTCATTCCCCTCTTCGGAAAAATGAAGAAGGCGTTTCAGCGGGTTGAAGAGGGCGGCTCCTTCGCGCCTCCGGTCCAGGCCAGGATCATCGACGGCGTGGAAGAGGTCGTGGAGGAGGATCCCATCCCGGAGCCTCGGGCGAAGGTCAACCTCTCTCATTTCTTCGTGCCTGTGATCGCCATCATCGGCTTCGGCTACATCTTCAACTGGGATATGGCTTATGGGATCGCCTGGGGGCTTCTCGTCAGCTTCCTGTATTATGTGGTGACCGGCGTTTTCGATCTCATCGACTGTAAGGATGTCATCTGCCAGGGCTTCGGCTACATGTCCGAGATGCTGGTCCTGATGGCCCTGGCCCTGATTATCGTAGGCAACCTGAATAAGATGGGCTACGTACAGTTTATCGTAGAAAGCATTTCCGGCATGGTGACCCCGAAGATGCTTCCTCTCATTATCTTCGTCATTTTCTCTATCACAGAGTCTATGGTGACCTTCAATTACACGCTCTACCTGATCGCCATGCCTGTCGTGGTCCCGCTGGCTCAGAACTGCGGCGCCAATGTGCCCCTCTGCATCGCGGCGCTCGTTTCCACCGGCCTGGTCGGCTACATGCTGGCCTTCTCCTCTGACGGCGGCATCCTCGCCTGCGCTGCCGCGGGCAAGATCGACCTCTACCAGCAGAACCTGGCACAGTATCCGTATCATATCATCGCCTGGGTCCTGGCGGCCATCCTCTATCTGGTCTTCGGTATGATCGGGTGACTGGAAGAGAAACTGACCGGGTGACTGATCGGGCAAACGTTCAGGCATCCGGCAGGGTAACCGGCCGCTGGAATTCCCTTCATCAGGGGATCGCCTGAAAAAGGCTTCCCGCCTGGCGTTCATAAACAGGCAGCCCTCAGGTCCTGCCTTTGTTCGACGAAAAATGGCTGTATCCATCGAAAAACGATGGGTACAGCCATTTCTGTTTCCAGCGCCGCCGCGGCCTTCAGGAGGCGTCTGTCGGTGAAACCGCCCCTCCCTCGTCGGGGAGCCTGCGGTTCATCAGGTACATGACGATGGCGGCGCCGGCGATGATCACATAGCCGATATAGCTGGACGCGCCGGCAACCTCCCCGAAGACCAGCCAGCCCATGACCGAAGCGAACACCACCTCTGTGTAATCGTAAATGGAGATCTCCTTCGCGGGGGCGAACCGGTAGGCACCGGTGATCGAAAGCTGGCCGATACATGCGCTGAGGGACATCAGGATCAGGTAGAGCCAGGATCTTCCGTCCAGGTGGGCGTGATCGTAGACCACGAAGGGAACGCAGGCCGCGCAGGTGAACAGGGAGAAGAAAAGGACGATGGAAATGACGTCCACATCCATTTTGCCCAGCACCCGCAGCATGGTATAGGCCACGCCGGTGGCCAGAGCCCCGGTCAGAGCCGCCAGCGTCCCCCGGTCCAGCCCCATGGCGCCGGAGGGCTTGATGACGAAAGCCGTCCCCACCATGGCCACAAAGATCAGGGCCAGCTGGCTGGATCTGGGCTTCTCCTTCAGGATCAGCGCCGCGGCGGCGATGATGAAGAAAGGAGACAGATCCTGGATCATAGCCGCGTCAGACAGGACCAGGTGGTCCACCGCGTAGAGGAACCCCACCACGGCCAGCATGCCGAAGCCGGACCGGAGGAAGGCGGCGGGCAGGGCCCGTCTGGGAATAGAAAAAGGCTGCCGCCGCGCGAGCATGAGGGCGCCCGTGAAAGCGGCAGCCACCAGGTTCCGGAACAGGGTCTTCTGCATGACAGGGACATTCCCCGCCAGCTTGGAGAAGACCGACATCAGGTTAAAGAAAAACGCCGCGCTGATAATGAGAGCTGTCCCCTTCTGTTTATTCGTCACGGCGTTTTCGTCCTCCCCTCTCCGGCCGGTCAGGCCTTACTTATCGAATTCGAACTCGGTGCCCATCCCCAGGGTCAGGGCCTTCCGATAAGCCACGATGGCGCAGGCCACATCCAGGCAGCCCATGCCGATGGGCACGACGGTGAGCTTCTTATGGGCCAGGTCATCCACGGTCCGCTTGCCGGCGGCCAGTTCGCCGATGGTGCAGTAGATGTTCTTCTCGGACACCACGCCCGCGTCCACCAGCCGCTTCAGGTTGCCCCTGTGGAGGGCCTGCGCGACATGGTCCACGATGATTTGGTCCGCGCCCAGGATGGCCGCGTCGTTACACTCGCTGTAAGAACCCAGGGACAGGTAAATGCTGCCCTCATGGAACCACTCACCCTTAATGAACTGGTTGTCAGCGTTGGTGACAGAGACGAAAACGTCAGCCTCGGTGACCTCCTGGGGCGTCTTCGCGATCACGATCTCTCCCTGGACCACATCCGCCATATCCTGCTTGAACTTCTCCGCCGCCGCAGGAATGATATCATATACGATGAGTTTGTCAACATGGTACTGGCTGGCGAAAGCCCGGGTCTGGGTCCTGCCCTGAACGCCGGCGCCGTAGACGCCGAAGGTCCCGTGGGTCATCTCCGGGAGCAGGTGACGGAGGGCCACGACGCTCTGAGCGCCGGTCCGCATGGACATGATCCAGGCGCCGTCCGTGACAGCCAGGAAATCCCCGTAGTTAGGATGGACCAGGAGGATCAGAGCATTCAGAAAGGGCATGCCCAGTTCCAGCCGGCCCGCGCCGAAGCCGCCGGCCCACTTCATGCCGGCGATGTCCTGATAACCGATGTAGGCGGGCATGGCGTTCAAAGACGCCTTATACGGCAGCTTGGTAGGCTTGCTGTCGCCCAGGTTCAGGTTGACCTTCGCCGGGTTCAGAGTATTGCCGTTCCCCAGGTCTTCGAAGGTCTTATCGCAGATGTCGATGCACTCCTTCATGGTCAGGAGCTTCTTCAGCTCGCTCTGTTTCAGCAGCAGTGTTCTCATAGGATCTTCCTCCTTCATTGATATCAGCAGGTGAGGGCGGCCCGTTCAGGCCGGCGGCCAAAGGCTGCCCCGTCGGGCGGTCGGCTCAGACCAGCCGCGGGAAAAACGCCCATGTGGCCGGGCTGAATGCCGGCCCACGGTCGTCCCTCGTCTCTCTTACAGCCCTGAAATTATAGCCGATCGACCTAAGACCAGGTCAAGACGGGGTTTCCAGCGGGGCGGCGGGAAAAAGTTGACTTAACTATACTTTTTTGACTATACTTTCTCCTGGAGGTGGATCATGAAGATCGGCGAGATTTCAGAGAAGTACGGCGTCTCTATCCAGACCCTGCGGTTTTATATTAAAAGAGAACTCCTCATCCCCAAGCGGCGGGGCTACCAGTACAATTTCACAGAAAAAGACGAGAAAGAGCTGGATTTCATCCTCCAGTGCAAGAAGATGCACTTCACCCTGGATGAGACGCTCCAGCTCCTGTCCACCCGCCGGGTCTCCCAGCCCGGGGCCCGCCGGGAGGAAGAACGGTACCTGGCGGCCTGCATCGAGAAGAGGAAGGAACTGTTCGGCCAGCGCCACGACCTGAACATCGCCCTGGAATACCTGTCCGAGGAGATCGAGCAGGTCCAGAACGGCCTGTCTGAGCAGGTTCCGGTCCATGGGGTGGAGCTCTCCTTCCTGAACCTGCTCCGCTGTCCCCGGTGCGGCAGCCAGTTCCGCCTGACCGACTCGGTCATCGAGAACGCCCAGATCCTGTCCGCCGACCTGACCTGTCCCTGCGGAATGAGATACCGGATCCGGAACGGGGTCGTCTACGAGGACGGGGACCTTCCCACCCTCTCGGACAATTCCTTTTTCAACGCCTCCTCCCTCTTCATCGATGAGTATGACCCGGGCACGATCTCGGCGACGAAAATGGACGAGCAGCGTCTCCTCTCCACCCTCCTGAAGACCCAGAGCGCCGCGGGCTCGGTCCTCCTGGAAACCAACTTCAAGCAGTGGTTTTTCCTCCTGACCAACATGGACGCCCTGGATTACAGCAACCAGTACATCCTGGCCGACCAGTACCCGGAGGTCATCGAATACTATAAGCCGGTCTTCGAGCGGTCCATCCTCCGGTCGGATCCCCACCCGGCCTGCCTGTTCATCGCCTGCCGGCCGGAAAACCTCCCCCTTCGCAAGCCCTGCCTGGACTGCTGGATCGACAACATGGACACGGTGGAGCATAGTGAAACCAGGCAGGATTTCCTGCCGGAGCTCCTGAAGCCCTATATTAAGGATAAGGCCTCCATCATGGGCTTCACCCGGGAGATCGCGGACCCGGACTTCTTCTCCAAGCTCCGCAGGCTCCACCAGGATCTGCCGGAGGGGCTGGACCGCTACTACGCGCCCGGCCGCTTCCGGGACCTTCTGACGAGCCTGGGCTTCAAGGTCACGGAGTACAGCTTTCTCCGCAACCGGCTTCGTTACAGCAGCAGCAATGGCCTTCTCGATTCCGCCAATATGTCCCGGAAGTTCTTCTACGCCGCCGTGAAGGAGACCGATTAGAGGACCGGGCCCGGTTCAGCGCCCCACAGGCGGGCGCGCCCGATCCGTTCTCCCCGGCGGCGCGGCTTCCGCCGCTTCACCAGACAGGCCCCATTCTACGCGAAGGGCCCCGCGCGAACGCGCGGGGCCCTTCCAGTTCTTTCGAAGTCAGTTCAGTCTTTCGCTGAAACAGAGCCTTACTTATTGACCACGTTGTCGGGGTTGCCGTCGATGAAGGACTGGATGTTGGTGACGCAGACATCCATGATCTTCTGACGGGACTCCTTAGCGCCCCATGCCATGTGCGGGGTGATGATACAGTTCTTCGCCTTCAGCAGGGGGTTGTCGCTCATGATCGGCTCGGTGGAAACGACGTCCAGGCCGGCCGCGGACACCTTACCGGAATTCAGAGCGTCGGCCAGATCCTGCTCGACGACCTGCTGTCCTCTGCTGACGTTCAGGAAGATGACGCCGTCCTTCATCTTCGCGATGGAATCCTTATTAATCATGTTCACATTGAAGTCGAGCAGCGGCATGTGCATGATGACGACATCAGACTCCGCGTACAGGGTGTCCAGATCGACATAGGTCGCGACCTTCTTGCCCGCTTCGGTCTGCCAGGGATCATAGGCCAGGACTCTCATGCCCAGGGCTCTCGCCATGTCAGCGGTGTGAAGGCCGATGTTGCCCAGACCGATGGTGCCGAAGGTCTTGCCCTCCAGGCAGATCAGCGGATAATCCCAATAGCAGAAGTCTTCGCAGTTCTGCCACTTGCCCTCATGGACGGTCTTATCATGGTGACCGATGTGATGGCAGATCTCCAGCAGCAGCGCGATGGCGAACTGGGAAACAGCGTAGGTGCCGTAACGGGGAACATTAGAGACAGGGATTCCTTTCTCCTTGCAGTGGGCGATGTCGACCTGGTTGTAACCCGTGGAGATGCAGGTGTACAGCTTGACGGTCGGGCAGGCGTCGATGATGTCCGCGGTGATCGGGGTCTTATTCGTGATGACCACATCCGCGTCGCCGATCCGCTCGATGATCAGCTCCTTATTCGTCTTCTCAGTACGATCATAGCAGGTGAACTCACCCAGCGCCTCAACGCCGCTCCAGCTCAGATCGCCCGGGTTCTCCGTGTAACCATCCAGACAAACGATTTTCATGACGAGATTCCTCCTTCGTTCATATCCCGCCGGAGCCCCTGCCCCGGCGCCACAGCATATTAAAGGCCGGGATACGGCCCCTCTGCCTTTCCTGATGATACATCAAATCGGGCCGGATGTGGGCCCTGGTATCCAATATATCGGACATTTCATATTATATCAATTCACGCTAATTTTGTACAGAAGAATCGCATTTTTCATCGCCTGACCGAGCCGTCCCGGATGGCCGGAATCAGCCCG
>CACZTH010000042.1 GCA_902784035.1 uncultured Eubacteriales bacterium | reverse complement strand
TGGGCCTCGGCGAAGGCCCGGATGTTGGCCTGGGCCTTCTTCATGTCGTTCAGCTGGACTTCCGTGACCTGGGCGTAAGCGGCTTCGATCTCTTCACGGGAGACCCGGAAAGACTTCCGGATGAAACCGTCGAATTTTCCGGTGTACTCCCGAAGGGCTTCGTCCCCCCGGTCCCGCACCTCGTCGATGATGGCGCTGACCGTGTCCCGGAGGGCCCGGGCATCCTCCGGCGTGCGCTGTTTTCCTTCCTTTATGGTTTTCATAGGTCGATTCTCCTTTAATGATGGCTTTCGCAGAGCTGTGTTTCCTCTGTTAAGGGCCTTCACAGGACTGCTTCTCCTCCGGCGTGAGGGCGGGTCGGACTGGCTGATCCGCGGACTGTAGGTGTAAAAACAATCATACTTCAGAATGATTGTTTTTGCAAACCGCCCGCGGGGGGCCTGTCCGGGGAGAATGGGAACCGCTGTTCAGACCGGACGCCCGCGGGGGTGGATTTTTTCAGAAAACATATGAAGGCGGCTGTGGAGGGAACTAATTTTTCTGGGATTTTACGAAATAATACTGGCGCTTTTCACGAAAAAGGCGTATAGTAATTGTTGTGTTCGACAGAAAGGAATACATGATGAATCGTTTCGCCTTTGCAGCTGAATATTATTATTACTACTTTTTCTTTACGGGAGAAAAGGATATTTTGCTGCGGGCGGTTACCAGATGAACCGAGGCCGGAAGGCCGGAAAATTGAGCGACAGCGCTCCGCAGGAACTGCGGGGCGTTTTCTTTTTTCAGGAGGGAAGACGCACCGGGAGCGCGGAAAGGAAAGGAAGTCCGATGATCACGATTTTGAAGCCCAACACACCGATCGAGCAGCGAGATCAGCTGGTGGCCTGGCTGAAGGAGCAGGGTCTGGAGGTCGATATTTCTGAGGGGAAAGAATATACGGTCCTGGGTCTGGTAGGCGATACGAAGGCCATCGATGTGGACATGCTGGAGATGCTGGACATCGTGGAGAAGGTGAGACGGGTCTCTGAACCTTTTAAGAAGGCCAACCGGAAGTTTCATCCGGATGATACGGTCATCGACTGCGGCGGCGTGAAGATCGGCGGCGGCCACTTCGCCGTCATCGCCGGTCCCTGCTCCGTAGAGTCGGAGGAGCAGATCATCGAGGTGGCCAGGCGGGTCAAGGCGGCAGGCGCCACGATGCTGCGGGGCGGCGCCTTCAAGCCCCGGACTTCCCCCTACTCCTTCCAGGGCATGCGGGCGGACGGGATCGAGCTCCTGCTGAAGGCGAAGGAGGTCACCGGCCTTCCCATCGTCACGGAGATCATGAATGAGTCCCACATCCCCCTGTTCGAGGATGTGGACGTGATCCAGGTGGGGGCCAGGAACATGCAGAATTTCGAGCTCCTGAAGGCCCTGGGAAAGACCGATAAGCCCATCCTCCTGAAGCGGGGGCTGGCGAATACGCTGGAGGAACTGCTCATGAGCGCCGAGTACATCATGGCCGGCGGCAATGAGAACGTGATCCTTTGTGAGCGGGGCATCCGGACCTTCGAGACCTACACTCGAAATACCCTGGACATTTCCGCGGTCCCGGCTCTCCACGCCATGAGCCACCTGCCGGTGGTGGTGGATCCCAGCCATGCCACGGGCAAGCGGGACATGGTCCCCCCCATGGCGGCGGCCGCCGCGGCCTGCGGGGCGGACGGTCTGATGATCGAGGTCCATAATGACCCGGCCCACGCGCTGAGCGACGGGGCTCAGTCCCTGACCCCGGACCAGTTCGATGAGATGATGAAGACGGTGCGGACTGTGAGACAGGCGGTGAAGGGAAATGAGTGAGACGGATTTTCAGAACATCGGCGTCGTGGGTTTGGGTCTGATTGGCGGCTCTCTGGCCCGGGCCTACCAGAAGGCGGGCTTCACGGTCTATGGAAGTGACAGGAATAAGATCACCCTGGACTTCGTCCGGATGACCGGGATCATCAGGGATACACTGGAAGCCCACGGTTTTCAGGGCCTGGACGCGGTCTTCCTGGCGGTCCCGCCCCAGGAGGCGGTGACCTGGCTGAGGGACCACGCGAAGGAGATCCCCGCCGGGACCCTGGTGATCGACTGCTGCGGGAATAAGCGGCAGATCTGTGACCTGGGCTTTCAGCTCATGGATGAAACGGAGATGACCTTCGTGGGCGGCCATCCCATGGCGGGCCGCCAGGTCTGGGGCTTTAAGAACAGCAGGGCGGACATGTTCGAGGGGGCGGACTTCGTGATCGTCCCGAGGGACAGGAGCGACATCCGGCTCCTGGAGCGGGTGAAGGCCCTGCTCCGTCCCGCCGGCTTCCAGGTCTTCTCGGTCATGGCCCCGGAGGAGCATGACCAGATCATCGCCTTTACCTCCCAGCTTTCCCACATCGTCTCCTCCGCCTTCATTAAGAGTGAGAAGGCGCTGGGGCGGGACGCGGCAGCGGCCGGCGGCAGCTTCCGGGACATGACCCGGGTGGCCTACCTGAACGAGGCGGCCTGGACCGAGCTGTTTCTGGAAAACCGGGACAACCTGCTGGCGGAGCTCCGCCGGCTCCTGGAGGACCTGGGCGCTTATGAGAAGGCCCTGGAGGCGGGAGACAGCGAGACCCTGAAGAAGCTCCTGGCCGAGGGGCGGTTTCACAAGCAGGCCGCCGAGGAGAAGGCCGAGGCGCTCAGGAAGAGATAACGCGGAGGGCTCCGGAGCGCGGCCCGCGGCGGCCCGCCATGTAGAGGCGGGCGGAGGGAAGGCCGGCGGGCGTCCGGAAGCGGGACCGCGAGAAGGGATCAGAGAGGGATCAGCGAATATGGAATTAGACAAGATCGGAGAATATGTGAAGGAGGTCCAGGATGGCGGGACCCTGGCCGTGATCACGGAGGACCGGGTGGCCCCCCTGTACCTGGACCGGTGCCTCAGGAGCCTCCGGGCGGCGGGCTTCCGGACGGCGGAGATGGTTCTGCCGGCAGGGGAGGCCACGAAGAACGGGGGACAGTACCTGGACCTACTGGAGTTCTGCGCTGAGGTGCCTCTGACCCGCACGGACGGGATCGTGGCCCTGGGCGGGGGCATGGTGGGGGATCTGGCCGGCTTCACCGCCGCCACTTTCCTCCGGGGCATCCGGGTCATTCAGGTGCCGACCACGCTCCTGGCCGCGGTGGATTCCTCCGTGGGCGGGAAGACGGCCATCGACCTTCCGGCTGGGAAGAACCTGGCGGGCGCTTTCCACCAGCCGGCTCTGGTGGTTCAGGACCCCTCTCTCCTGGACAGTCTGCCGGAGGACATCTTCCGGGATGGGATGGCGGAGGTCATTAAGTATGGGATTATCGCCGACCTGGACCTTTTCAGCGAGCTGGGGGATCCAGCCTGGGTCCGGGCCCATATCGGGACCGTTATTGACCGCTGTGTTTCTATCAAAAAATCCTTCGTTGAGGCGGACGAGTTCGACCGCGGCCTCCGGCACATGCTGAACTTCGGCCATACCATCGGCCACGCGGTGGAGCAGCTGAGCCGGTTTACCATCAGCCACGGGTCCGCCGTGGCCATCGGCATGGCCCGAATGGCGGAGATTTCCGCTGCTCAGAGCTGGTGCTCTGAAGAGGACCGGGACCGGATCCGCGCCCTGCTCAGGGTCTGGGGCTTCGACCTTGCCGTGCCCTACCCGAAGGAGGCGGTCTTCCGGGCCCTCTGCGCGGATAAGAAGCGGGAGAACGGGGGCCTCAGCCTCGTGACCCTGGACCGGATCGGGGCCTGCCGCATCCGGCCTCTGCCGCTTGAAGAAGTGGAGGCCCTGCTGTGAAGGAGATCCGGATCATCCCATCGAAATCAGACGCTCACAGGGCTCTTATCTGCGCGGCCCTGTCCGACACGCCCTGCCGGGTGGAGATCGGGGAGGGCTCGAAGGACATTCTGGCCACCAGGGCCTGCCTGTCCGCCATGGGCGGAGTAGCCCGGGATCAGGACAACCCCGGCCGAAGAGACCGGACCTGCCTGCTCCCCTGCGGGGAGAGCGGGTCTACCCTTCGCTTTCTTCTGCCGGTGGCGGGGGCCCTGGACCTGGACGCCCTGTTCGCGGCGGAGGGCCGCCTGGGGCAGCGGCCTTTGTCCCCCCTGCGAGAGGAGCTGGAGGCTCATGGCTGTATGGTCAGCCCCCAGGGCCAGGTGCCGGTCACGATCTCCGGCCAGCTCCGGGGAGGGAGCTTCCAGCTTCCGGGCAACGTCTCCTCCCAGTATGTGAGCGGTCTCCTCTTCGCCCTGCCCCTTCTGGCGGAGGACAGCCAGATCCGGGTCACGGCTCCGGTGGCTTCGGCGGGGTATCTGGACCTGACCCTGGCGGTGATCCGCAGGTTCGGGATCGAGATCGGTCTGACGGAGGATGAGGCGGGCAGGACCTACCGGATCCCCGGGGGTCAGACCTATCATGGGCCGGCGGATTACCAGGTGGAGGGCGACTGGTCCAACGCCGCCTTCTTCCTGGCCGCGGGTGTGCTGGGCCGGGAACCGGTCCGGGTCCGGGGTCTCCGGAACGATTCGGTCCAGGGAGACCGGAAGATCGGGGACCTGCTCCGGGCCTTCGGGGCCCGGGTGGACACGGAGGAAGACGGTCTGACGGCCTGGCCCGGCGCGGGAAGGCTCCGGGGCATCACGGTGGACGCGGACGGGATCCCGGACATGGTCCCTGCCCTGGCCCTGGTCGCCAGTCAGGCGGAAGGGGAAACCCGGATCGAGAACGCGGGCCGGCTCCGTCTGAAGGAAAGCGACCGGCTGACCTCGGTGGCCTCGGTCCTGAACGGGCTGGGAGCCCGCGTGGAGGAACTTCAGGATGGGCTGATCATCCATGGGTCTGGCCTCCTCGAGGGGGGGACCGCGGATGGCGCCAACGACCACCGGATCGTCATGATGGCGGCCGTCGCGTCGCTGGCATCCAGGTCTCCGGTGATCATCCATGGCAGCCAGGCGGTTCAGAAGTCTTATCCGGCCTTTTTCCGGCGCCTGGCTGAGCTGGGGCTGGACGGGAACCTGCGGGCAGAATAGAAAGGAAAGAAATGGCTTCAGTTTACGGAAAGAATTTCACAGTCTCGATCTTCGGGCAGTCCCATTCCGCCGCCATCGGCGTGGTGGTAGACGGGCTCCCCGCCGGTTTCCCGGTGGACCTGGACAGGCTCCAGCGATTTATGGACCGGCGGGCTCCTGGTCAGGGACCGCGGACCACCAGCCGGAAGGAAGCGGACCGGGTGGAGGTGCTGTCGGGGCTCGTCGGAAACGTGACCTGCGGGGCGCCGCTGGCGATGGTCATTCGGAATACCAACACCCGTTCCCAGGATTACGACAACATCCGGGATGTGCCCCGGCCGGGGCACGCGGATTTTACGGCCCATGTGAAATTCAGAGGTCATGAGGACGTGAGCGGCGGCGGTCATTTCTCCGGCCGGCTGACGGCGCCCCTCTGCGCGGCGGGCGGGATCTTTCTCCAGCTGCTGGCGAAGAAGGGGATCACCGTGAAGGCGGAGATCCTGGAGATCGGCGGAAACCGGGAGGATCCGCTCGGAGAGATCGACCGGGCCCGGATGGACCTGGACTCCGTAGGCGGTCTGGTTGGCTGCACCATCAGCGGGGTGCCGGCTGGAATCGGAGACCCCATGTTCGACGGGCTGGAGAACCGGATCGCCCAGGCGGTCTTCGGGATCCCGGCCGTGAAGGGGATCGATTTCGGGTCAGGCTTCGACGCCGCCCGCAGGCGGGGGTCCGAAAACAACGATCCCTTCTACTACGACGAAGAGGGACGGGTCAGGACCAGGACCAATAATGCCGGCGGCATCCTGGGCGGCATCAGCGACGGGATGGACATCACCTTCCGGGCCGCCTTCAAGCCCACACCCTCCATCGCCAGGCCCCAGGACAGTATCTCCTTCTCGAAGGGGGAGAACGCGGTGCTGGAGGTTCACGGCCGCCACGACCCCTGTATCGTCCTCCGGGCGGTGCCGGTGGTGGAGGCGGCGGCGGCCATGGCTGTGGCGGACGCTATGGGGCCGGCCCTGCTGAGCTCCGGGGGCCCCGCGAGCGCCGAATGACCCCGCCTTTGTCAGAGAAACTGAAGGAGCAGAACGAGAATGGATATCAGTGACTATAGAAACGAGATCGACAGGCTGGATCAGGAACTGGTCGCGGCCCTGGACAGGCGGATGCGGCTCGCGGAGAAGATCGCCGAATATAAGAAGGCCAACGGCCTGAAGGTGGTGGACCCTGTCAGAGAGCGGGCGCTTCTGGACCAGATCACCGATGCGAGCGCGCCGGACATGGCCTACTATAACCGGATGCTGTTCAGCGCCATCATGGAGACCAGCCGGGACCACCAGCGGAACATCCTGGGGGTGGAAGCGCCGGTCATGACAGAGATCCGGTCGGCCATCGAAAACGGGCCCAGGCTCTTCCCGGACCGGGCATTGGTGGCCTGTCAGGGGGTCCAGGGAGCCTATTCCCAGGAGGCCTGCGACCGCTGCTTTAAAATGCCGAAGATCATGTACGTGAAGAATTTCCGGGGTGTGTTTAAGGCCATCGAGAGCGGGCTCTGCGAATATGGGATCCTGCCCATCGAGAACAGCACCGCCGGTTCCGTCAACCAGGTCTACGATCTGATGAGCGAGTATAATTTCCACATCGTGAAGAGCGTCCGCCTGAAGGTCCGCCATTCTCTCCTGGTCCCCCCCGGCACGAAGAAGGAAGACATCCGGGAGATCTTCTCCCATGAACAGGCCATCGCCCAGTGCGACGAATATCTGAAGCAGTTCCCGGACGCGAAGATTACGGTCATGCCGAACACGGCGCTGGCGGCCAAGCTGGTGGCGGACTCCGGCAGGACGGACTGCGCGGCGCTGGCCTCCCGGGCCAACGGCGAGAATTATGGCCTGGTCTGCCTGGAGGACAACATCCAGGATGTCGACAACAACTACACCCGCTTCATCTGCATCACCCGGGACCTCCGGATCTACCCGGGGGCGGAGAGGACCTCCATCATGATGGTCCTGGACCACCGGCCCGGCGCGCTCTATCAGGTCCTGGCCCGGTTCAACGCCATGGGAATCAACCTCCTGAAGCTGGAAAGCCGGCCGCTGCCGGAGCGGGAGTTCGAGTTCATGTTCTATTTCGATATTGAGGAGCCCGTCTATTCGGAGGAGTTTATCCGGATGATGGGCCAGCTCCAGCAGATGAGCATCGAGTATAAATATCTGGGTAGTTATCTGGAAGTGTAGGGTGTAAAATGAAAATACTGGTGATGAACGGGCCCAACCTGAACATGCTGGGCATTCGGGAGCCTGCCCTTTATGGGCGGGAAGACTACGCGGAGCTGGTGAGGAGGACGAAGGCGAAGGCGGAAGCGCTCGGCGTCGAGGTTTCCTTCTATCAGTCCAACCACGAGGGCGATCTGGTGGATCGGATCCAGGCGGCTTACGGCCAGGAGGACGGCATCGTGATCAACCCCGGGGCCTATACCCATACCAGCGTCGCGATCCTGGACGCGGTGAAGGCGGTCTCTCTTCCCACTGTGGAAGTCCATATCTCAGACGTGGCTTCGCGGGAGGATTTCCGGCAGGTGTCCTACATCCGGCGGGCCTGCATCGCTACAGTTATGGGGAGGGGCATCGACGGCTACGGCGAGGCCCTGGAGATCCTGTCTGAGTATCTGAAAGGAAGAAAAGAATGAAGATTACCGCTCTGGAAACCGTGCAGCTCCCGAAATTCCCCCGCCACCTGTGGGTCCTGGTCCATACCGATGAGGGGATCACCGGCATCGGCGAGGCCTACGATAAGGTCGAACTGACGAAGGCCGCCATTCATGACTTCTGCTCCGAGGTCATCCTGGGAAAGGATCCCCTGGACAATGAGCTCCTCTGGCAGCAGATGTACGACAGCGCCAATTATACGGGCTACGCCGGCGCGGAGATGCGGGCCATCGGGGCCATCGACATCGCGCTCTGGGATATTAAGGGGAAGGCGGCGGGCATGCCGGTCTACCAGCTTCTGGGCGGGAAGACCCAGCCTTCTCTGAAGGTCTATAATACCTGCATCAGCTTCGGAGACATCAGGGACCGGGAGCTGTTTCTGAATGACGCCGGCGAGCTGGCCCAGTCTCTCCTGGAAGAGGGGATTTCGGCCATGAAGATCTGGCCCATCGATGCCCTGAGCGAGCGGTATAACGGGCAGAACGTCCACCGGGACGTGATTCGGAAGGGGCTGGAGCCCTTTAAGAAGATCCGGGACGCGGTCGGCTCGAAGATGGAGATCGCCCTGGAGATGCATTCCCGCTGGAACCTGCCCATGGCGGAGCGGATCGCCCAGGAGGTAGAGCAGTATGACCCCATGTGGTTCGAGGATCCCATCCTGGTGGATGACGCCTCCAACCTGGCTGTCCTCCGCAGCCGGATCCATGTGCCCCTGCTGGCCAGCGAGCGCTACTACACCCGTTTCCAGTTCCGTCCTCTCCTGGAGCAGAACGGCGCGGACATCATCATGTTCGACATCGGTTACAGCGGCGGTCCTACCGAGTGTAAGAAGATCGCCGGTATGGCGGACGCCTGGCGGCTGCCGGTGACCACCCATAACTGCGGGAGCCCGCTCATGACCAATGTCTGCGCCCAGCTCCTGATCAGCTGCCCCAATTCCACGGTCATGGAGACTGTCCGGTCCCACTATAAGCTCTTCGACATGTTCGAGGAGGGCGCGGACATCCGGGACGGCCACATCTATGTCAGCGATAAGCCGGGTTTCGGCATGACCATGAAGAAGGAATATCTGGAGGCTGAGGATACCATCCGGGTGAAGACGGAAGCGGTGACCGACCATCAGCTCTTCGCCGTCACCGGCGATCCCTGGGCCGTGTCTCCGGGAGATGACCAGGCTGCCCGGATCATGCCCAAGCTGGATTAGTCCCTGGACAGACAGAAGAATAACCCCTGGCGGTGCCCCGCGTCTGTGAGCGCGGGGCCGCCGGGGGTTTCTTCCGCCTGGCCGCTTTCCGGTTTCCCGGTTTTCAGCTACTTCTCGATTGCGCCTTTCCACTGGCGGATGCCGCCGATGGCCTGGACCTGGCCGTAACCCATCTGCCGGAGCATGGCGGCCGCCTGCTGGGCCCGGGGACCGGTGAGGCAGTAGAGGTAGATGGGGCGGTCCGGATCGGACCCGAACCGGTCCATGGCGTAGGGGACATCGGTCAGGGGGATATTGACGCTCCCCGGGATGTGGCCTGCCTGGTATTCCAGGGGCTGCCGGACGTCCGCCACCAGGCTTCCCGGCGTCTTCCGCGCTTCCTCGATGTAATCATTAATGTTCTTTCTCTTCCCGAAAAGGCCCATAACCCCTCCTTCTTTTCTTCGTGTCCGTGATGTGAAATTCTTACCCCGCGGCCGGCGGACGAAACAGGGGCGGGAAGGAGAGGAAAGGAGACGAAAAATGCTGATGACCACCCTTTGCTATATCGAGCGGGACGGAAGGGTTCTGATGCTCCACCGGACTAAGAAGAAACACGACATCAACCAGGGGAAATGGATCGGGGTGGGCGGTAAGTTCGAGGCCAGGGAGAGCCCGGAGGAATGCCTGGTCCGGGAGGTCCGGGAGGAGACGGGCCTGACGCTTACCCGCTGGCGGTTCCGGGGCTTCCTGACCTTCCTTCAGGATGACTATCCGACGGAATTCATCTGTCTCTATACCGCCGACGGTTTCGAGGGCGCCCTTCAGCCCTGCGACGAGGGGGAGCTGGCCTGGATCCGGAAGGAGGACATTCCCGGCCTCTCCCTCTGGCCGGGTGATCGGGTTTTCCTCCGCCTCCTGGCCCAGGACCGCCCCTTCTTCTCCATGAAGCTCCTTTACCATGGGGACGACCTGGCCGAATGCCTGGTGGACGGCCAGCCCCTCGAGGAATAAGCAATATAGCCGGCCGGCGGACGGTCATGCTGCTGCCCGTCCGGCCGGATTTTTCGCGCCCGTCTTCGACGGCGGACCAGGGGGAAGGCTCGGCGCGGTTTTTTTTGTGCGCGCGCCCTAGATTAGCCGTGAAAAATATTTGTTTTTACATTTCCCCCGTTTACATAAGGCTTTTTTGCTGTATGATATGACTTGAATGTAGAAGATTTAACAAGCAGAAAGGGAAGACTTTGAAATATGGATTCATCGGATGCGGGAACATGGCGGGCGCCATCATTTCCGGCATCCTTCGCGGGGGCCTGGCGTCCCCGGAGGAAATCATCGGTTCCGCCCCCTCCGAGGAGGGGCGGGCGAAGGCGGAGAAGGCCAACGGCATCCTGGTCACCCCGGACAATCGCCGGGTCTGTCAGGAGGCGGACGTCGTTTTCCTCTCCGTCAAGCCCCAGTTCCTGGCGGAGGTGGCGGCGGAAGTGAAGGACCTTCTGCCGGCGGATAAGCTGGTCATCAGCATCGTGGCCGGCCGTTCGCTGGCGGACCTTCAGGATCTCCTGGGCGGGAGCCCCCGGAAGCTGATCCGGGTCATGCCGAATACCCCGGCTCTGGTGGGGGAGGGGATGTCCGCCTTCTGCTGCTCGGAACAGGTGACGGAAGAGGAGAAGGCCCAGGCCATCCGGGTCCTGGACGCCTTCGGGAAGTCCGCCCTGGTGCCGGAGCGGCTTTTCGACGCGGTGACGGCGGTGAGCGGGAGTTCGCCGGCTTATGTGTTCCTGTTCATTGAAGCCATGGCCGATGGGGCTGTCTCCTGCGGGATGCCCCGGGCCCAGGCCTATCAGTTCGCGGCCCAGTCTGTGCTGGGAGCGGCGAAGATGGTCCTGGAGACCGGCCTTCATCCGGGCGAACTGAAGGATATGGTCACTTCGCCCGCCGGTACCACCATCGAAGCGGTCCGGGTTCTGGAGGAAATGGGCCTCCGGTCCGCGGTCATGGAGGCTGTGGTGGCCTGCTGTGAACGGTCGAAAGAGCTGTAATTAGGGATAAAGAGTCGAGTTATGCTTGCCGCGCGGGGAAAGCGGCAGAAGGGGGAAACATGCGCGCTGATGAGAGTATCCTGGACCTGCGGAGGCAGGTCATGTATGAAGTAGCCAAGCTCGCTTTCGCGGGCAGGCTGGAGGAAGAATATGAGTTCCTGCCGGAGAAGATCATCTCCGGCACCCGCCCCACCTACCGGTGCTGCGTTTATAAGGAGAGAGAGATCGTCCGGCGGAGGGTCCGCCTTTGTATGGGGAAACCTCAGGGACCGGAGGACGATGGGAACCTGCTTCAGGTCATCGAGCCTGCCTGCGCCGACTGTCCCATCTCCAGCTATGTGGTGACTAATAACTGCCAGAACTGCGTCGGCAAGTCCTGCATCAAGTCCTGCCGGTTCGGCGCTATCACCCCGGGCCGCAAGCAGTCCGAGATCGACCCGAATAAGTGCCGTGAGTGCGGCATGTGCGCGAAGGCCTGCCCCTATAACGCCATCGTCCATCTGCAGCGGCCCTGCAAGTCCAGCTGCCCCGTGGGCGCTCTGACCTATAATGAGGAAGGCCTGTCCGTCATCGACGAGTCGAAGTGTATCCGCTGCGGCCAGTGCATCATCCACTGCCCCTTCGCCGCCATCGGCTGGAAGGCCATGTTCGTCCAGGTCATCGAGGCCATCCGGAGCGGCCGGGAGGTCTACGCCATGTGCGCCCCGGCCACCGAAGGGCAGTTCGGGAAGGACATCACCATGGCCAGCTGGAAGAAGGCCATGAAGGAGGTCGGCTTCACCGATTTCGTGGAGGTGGGCCTGGGCGCTGACCTGACGACCGCCGCCGAAGCCGAGGAATGGTATGAAGCCAGCCAGAAGGGGGAGATGAGGACCACCTCCTGCTGCCCGGGCTTCGTCAACATGATTCAGAAGCATTATCCGAAGCTGGAGAAATACATTTCCACCGCCGTATCTCCCATGTGCCAGGCCTCCCGCATGCTGAAGGCCCAGCACCCCGGCTGCGTCGTCGTTTTCATCGGGCCCTGCCTGGCGAAGAAGTCTGAGATCACCGACCAGAAGATCGAGGGGAACGCGGATTACGCCCTGTCCTACTCAGAGATCATGGCCATCATGCGGGCGAAGAATGTGGAATTCGAGCCTGTGGAGAACACAGTCCAGGAGGCCAGTCTCTACGGCAAGCGCTACGCAACCAGCGGCGGCGTCTCTAATTCTGTCCTGGAGTACCTGAAGGAGACCGGCCGGGGCTCTGACCTGAAGGTGGCCAGGGTCAGCGGCGGCGCCGACTGTAAGAAGGCTCTGAAGATGGCCGAGCTCGGCCGTCTGGAAGAGGACTTCATCGAGGGCATGGCCTGCGAGGGCGGCTGCTTCTACGGCCCCATGAGCATCGATAATTCCCCGAAGGCCGTCCGCAACCGGAACGAGCTCCTGAGCCACGCCGACGGGCGGACCATCGTCGAGAACCTGGCCCCGGTGGACCGGGACAGTTTCTCCGGCTACCGGACCGAGGAGTAGGAAGGACAAAGGCGGCCGGCGCCCGCTCATGAGAGAGGGTTCACTCGCATTACGCCCGCGGCCGGAGGCGCGATTTCATCCGGCGCAGGATTCCGGCTGAAAGAGGTTTTCAGGCGAATGAAAGCCGCCAGAGAAAGCTGATTCATACGGCGGGAGCTGAACGGGCTCCCGCCGTATTTTTCGTTCCCTAAGATGGGCCGTATTTTTCGTTCCCTGAGATGGGCGTTGCATCATCGCTGAATGGGGGCATATAATTAAAAAGATAGGGAGGAGG